>JBOHQZ010000493.1:0-5249 GCA_050732275.1 bacterium | reverse complement strand
GGGACGATCAGGTTGCTCTCGCGGCCGGTATCGCAGGTTCAAAACTTGTGATCTACTCTGGCGCCGGCCATAGCGTTCATTGGGAAGAGCCAAAGCGCTTCGCGGCTGATCTCGAGAAGTTTATCACCAACTATTTACATTAGGAAGAAACCATGTTTCAACAAAACATAATTAAAAATTTAAGCGGCCCGCTTGCTACGATTTTGCCGTCCGCCGTTTCTGCAACGGCGCGGCAGAGCGATGGCGCGAGTCCAGCGGTTGCTCATAAACTCAGCGCGAAGCCCAACGAGAATCGAATCGCTACACCCTTATCGGGCAAGATAAAAGCCAACGGCGTGAACATGTACTACAAACTCGTCGGCGAAGGCGAGCCGGTGGTTTTTATTGCTGGCCTCGCCAGCGATCATCTCGAATGGTTGCCGGCGCACGTGCCCGCGTTTACGGCAGCCGGTTATCAGTGTGTGCTGTTCGACAATCGCGACGCGGGCCAAACGGGCGAGAGCCCAGTCGCCGCATACACGATCAAGCTGCTTGCGGATGATGCGGCCGGATTGCTCAAACAGCTCGGCATCAAACAGGCCCATATCGTCGGCGAATCCATGGGCGGCATGATTGCGCAGGAGTTGGCGATCAATTATCCGGAGCTCGTGCGCAGCCTGACGCTGGTCTGCACGTGGGCTCGCAGTGAGCCTTTTCACAAAGCGCTGAGCGCGTCGTGGAAAAATATGCGGCGCAAGCTCACTTTGGATGAATCATTCCAGGCATTCGGGCTGTGGTTCTTTTCATCGCGATTCTATGAAAATCCGGAAGCCGAGCAAATGTTTCTGGCCGAGGTGCGCGCGAACCCACACCCGCAGTCGATTGCGGCGTTCGAGCGCCAGTGGGATGCGATATTGACGCAGAACACGCTGGATCGGCTTAGCCGTATCACCGCACCGGCTCACGTGGTCGCGGGTGATGCGGACATCATGTCGCCGTTTCGGCTCTCGCGCCTGATGGCGGAAAAAATTCCTGGCGCGAAACTGACGGTGTTTCCTGAATCCAGCCATGTTCTCGCATTTGAGAATCCGGCGGCGTTCAATCCTGTCGCCCTTGATTTCTTGAAAAAGCACTGAGGGCAATGGCCAGCGCGGTTCGGCTTCAATTGCAGGAAAATTTTAATCAATAGGGCGAAGTTATGCAGCCATGCGCTATTCTCCAGGCGCCATGCAATATAAAACTGTGGAAGGATTCACATTCTGTGAGATAATGCAATAAAGCGTTTTTACAAAAAATCATGACAGAGCAATTCGTTTCAAAATGAGGTGCTTATGAAAAAGAAAATTTGCATGGCGAGCCGGTTAATCTACACTCTCATTCTAATGGTGGGATTCGCCGCAACAGGTTTTGCGCAAACCGATTTTTGGGAACCGGTCAAGGGGCCTTTGGTCGGACCGGTGACTGCGATAGTCATTGACAGGAATGATGTGATCTTTGCCGGAACTCTTTCCGGCATCGGGCGTTCCACCGACAACGGCGATTCATGGAGCATCGATCTGCCTGGAATCCCGGTCGGTGCACTGGCCATCAACAATGCCGGACATATTTTTGCAGGCACATTTGGCCAGGGCGTGTTTCGCTCCACCGATCATGGCGACACGCTGATCGCCGTCAATAACGGCCTGACCAATAATTTCATCTTTGCGCTGACCATCACCAGCGCTCAGCACATCTTTGCCGGGACTTTTGACGGCGGTGTGTTTCGTTCCCTCGACAATGGCGACACCTGGGAACCTGTCAATGACGGCTTGACCGAAACCTTCGTCGCCGCACTCGCGATCAACAGTGCCGGACACCTCTTTGCCGCAACTGACAGCGGCGTGTTTCGCTCCGTCGACAATGGTGATTCTTGGAAGTTCAGCAATGCCGGTTTGCCTGAGGCTCTTGTTTATTCGCTGGCCGTCAACGCCGCAGATCATCTCTTTGCCGGAACAGGCGACAACGGCGTGTTTCGCTCCACCGACAATGGCAATTCGTGGGATGACCTCAACATCGGATTTGACATAAAGACGGTTCGTACGTTGGTCATTAACTCCGCAGGCCACCTCTTTGCCGGTGTGGCCGGATTCGTTGGCGGCGTGTTCCGTTCCCTGAATAACGGCGACACCTGGGAACCGATTAATGCCGGCTGGGACCCTGCTCCCGTGCTGGCGCTGCGCTTTGACAGTCAGAACCGAATTTGGGCGGGAACAGATGTCGGCGTATTTCGCAGCGTTGGCAGCACGACTACTGTGGATGAGGATCCGGGCATCATGCCGCCGTCATTTGTGCTCGCGCAAAATTATCCGAATCCATTTAACCCCTCGACCACCATTGCGTTTGACCTCGCCCAGCTCGCGCCCGTCAAACTTAGAGTCTTCGACGCAACGGGACGAGAAGTCGCTGTGCTGGCGGATCAAGTTTTTCAAGCCGGTGCACACAAGATCGTTTTCACACCGAATGGTTTGGCAAACGGCGTGTATTTTTATCGGATCGAGGCCGGCGGATTTGCCCAGACAAAGAAATTGACATTGCTCAAGTAGCGTTGAACGGAAAAGCTTTCTATCCGCCGCAAGCAAGTCGATGGCTTGCTGCGCTTTGTTGGGCAGTTTCCAACTGAGAGCGGAACAATGATCGTATCGGGTTTCGAGCAAGGCGGGAACCCAGTGGTTTCGCGCCAGCAGTTTTTCGAGTTCTTTAATGGTGAAGGGCGCTTGCTCGAGAAGCGATTGCTTCAAATGAAGTGTGCTTTTGTGGAGAAAGACGCGTTCGAACAAATGGCGCATAGCGCGGGCTTTCGTGTCGCCCAACTCTATGGGAACTACGACCGCGCTCCGTTCGATACGGCACAAAGCCCGGTGATGATCTGGAGATTAGAGAAGAACTAAAAAAGAATGATTTCCTAAATTATAGTGTTTTTCAGATGAACAGATTTGTAGTCCCCGCCCCTTGTGGGCGGCTCTCGAAGCCAATGAATTCGTGGTTGCAACAGTGCGCCAAAAGAGGGCATGACTGCGAACATGGATACACATTTGAAAAACACTATAAAATAAACAAAGGAAAGACGCCATGATACACATACGCAAAACCCTACTTGCTGCCCTGTTCCTCGCATTCGCGGCTTCTGGCTTTCAACCGGCCGCGAGTCAGGAAGGGCAAAAGCTGTCCATCAACGGCACGCAGATATACTACGAAGTGCGAGGTGATGGACCTCCACTCCTCCTGCTGCACTATTTCGGTGGTTGCGGCCAAGCTTGGCAACCGCACGTGGAGCGGCTTGCAAAGCACTACCGCCTCATTATTCCGGACATGCGTGGCCATGGGCGCTCCACTAACCCATCAAACCAATTCACCCATCGCCAATCGGCGCTCGATATGTTTGCCCTGCTCGATCAGTTGGGCATCCAACGCTGCAAAGCGATGGGAATGAGCAGCGGCGGGATGACCTTGATTCACATGGCGACGCAGCAGCCGAAGCGGGTCGAAGACATGGTTTTGATTGGGGCCACGACGTACTTTCCAGCGCAAGCCAGAGGCATCATGCGACGGAGTGTTCCGGACAGCTTGACCACAGCGGAACGTGAGGAATGGGGACAATGTAGCGCGCTGGGAGAGGCGCAGACACGCGAAGTGCTCGGCCAGTTCCATCGCATGAAGGATAGTTACGACGACATGAATTTCACCGAACCATATCTGGCCACCATTACCGCCCGGACGCTGATCGTTCACGGGGATCGTGATGAATTTTTTCCCGTGGATATTCCTGTCCAAATGTACGGCGCTATTCCACGCTCGTATCTATGGATCATTCCGAATGGCGGACACATTCCGGTTTTCGGCAAGGCCGCGGCCATCTTTCAGGACAAGGCATTGGCCTTTCTGCAGGGCGGGTGGGAAAAGATCTGATGCCCCCGCCGCAGCAAGGCAAAGCAAAATCCTGCTAGCGGAATAGTAGATAAAACCATTCGGCGAAACTCGGTGCTTTCGGTGGTCATCGGCGGTAAAGCTTCTCCGCCGAAATGCGCCAAAGCCACAGAGTGTCGCCGAAAAAACTTTGGCAGAATAATTTTTCGACAGAATTATGTCAAATCATTTTTGCCGGCAAATTATTCAGCCATAAACTTTTAGAATTTTATTCTGTTTGAAAAGCTAATCGCATTGCGTTATGAATCGACATACTGATCATGCTGAAATTCGTGATGCTTCGCCGGTGAGCAGATTGTCCGAGGCGCAAGTGAGCCACACCGTAGCTGTTCTTTGTGACGCCTTTCACGAATACCCTGTCATGCGATACGTCATTGGAAAGGTTGGTGATGACTACGATCGCCGCCTGCACACGCTGATCGACTTTTTCGTCATGGCCCGTGTTTGGCGAGGTGAACCGATATTGGGAGTGGCCAACGGCAGCGCTCTGGTTGCAACTGCAATTCTGACGCCACCTGGCAAGCGACAACCGCCTGCAGAATTCACACAGCATCGAGAGGCCGTGTGGCGCGAGCTTGGTCAAGCAGCGCGAATGCGTTACGAGGCTTTTGGTGAAGCAACTCAAAAGTTTGATATTCGCCACCCGCACTATCATCTCAACATGATTGGCGTTCGCCGTTCGCACCATGGCAAAGGTCTATCTCGGCAGCTCCTCGACGCGGTGCATGCAATGTCGCGTAGCGATCCGGTTTCGCATGGGGTGACGCTGACCACGGAGGATTTCCGAAATGTTTCTTTCTACGAGCACTTCGGTTACGAGATCGTGGGCCATGCCCGCATCGATGCGAAACTGGAAACGTGGGGATTCTTTCGCCCTAATGATGAGACTGCATAGCGCGACTATTGCCGCAACCAAAATGAATTGTCAATTGACAATTGTTAATTAGCAATTGTCAATTTAAAATTTTCGTGGTTGTGATTTTTTTCAGGATAATATATTAGGAGACAACACATGTCAAAATATCGCTACGCACTGCCGCAGCTATCCGGCGGCATTTTTCTCACGGACGGCGGCATTGAAACGACACTCGTCTTTCACGAAGGCTTCGAGTTGCCCCACTTCGCCGCCTTTCATCTATTGAAAGATAAAAAAGGTGAAACTGCACTGCGGAGGTATTTCCGCACCTATGCCGCCATCGCCAGGGATTATGAAGTCGGTTTCATCCTCGAAGCGCCGACTTGGCGTGCCAGCCCGGACTGGTTTATGAAACTAGGTTATGCCGATGGCGCCGTAGTCGATATCAATC
>JBOHQZ010000492.1:0-5250 GCA_050732275.1 bacterium | reverse complement strand
ATAAAGCGCTGCGTCTGCAAGCGGCCGAGGCGCTCGGCCGGCTGGGAGACGCGAAAGCACTTCCCACCCTTTACAAAGCTTTGGACGACCCAAGCGACGCCGTGCGCGACGCCGCGAATCAATCTATCAACCGCATCAAAGCGCTGAGCAAGAACGGGTGAGCAAAGGGCGTAATGAGCGGTGTTCAATGATGAGTGTCATTAAGTTAAGCGGAGATCAAGCCGTGACGTATTTTGTCCCGAAGGGACTTATGAAAATAGTCCACCAATTCATTGGTGGGAACGAAATTTAATCCACCCATTAAGTCCCGAAAGGGACGAATGAAAACGGTTTGTTCGCAATTTTTCAGTCGTTCTTTTCAACCGTCCCTTTGGGACTTTGAATTGAGATGTATCTCTTATTTCCCAGAAATGGAATTTCTGGGCTATTCTCACGCTGTCCCTACGGGACGGAAACATTGCCTGCTAACTTAATGACTGAACACTGATGACTGAACACTGTTATTTTGCCAATGTGATGCGGCGCGAGGCCCTGAATGCGCCGGATTCGATGGCCACGATATAAACGCCGCTCACGGCGCTTTGTCCAGCATGATCTTTTCCATCCCACTGCACCGTGTACTCCCCCGCGGCTTTGTGTTCATTCACCAAAAGACGAACTTCTTTCCCTAAAACGTCATAAATCTTCAACACGGTAAGCCCCGGTTTGGCGAGCGCGTAAGCGATGGTCGTGCTGGGATTGAAAGGATTGGGATAATTCTGCTCCAACCGATAAGAAACCGGAACGGCTGTGCCGTCGCGATCTTCGACCTTGACGGTCGGCGACACAGCTAAAGTTTCCGCGCTGGTGGTGGTGAAGCTGTTCGTCGAACCCTGTCCGGGCGGCGAGATGAAGAAGATGTGCTCGTTGGCGTTTTCCATAAAAACGATGTTTCCGGCCGCATCAAAATCAATGGTCGCTCTCGCCTGCACGTTGATGTCGTCGCGATAAAATGTATTTTCCGTCATGATCCGAACAGTATCAGCAAAGAAAGAGTTGATGTCGTCGATGCGCCAGATTCCGTCTTGATCGAGGGTTTCGCCGGCGCGGGTGACGTAGTACAAAATGTCATCCACGGCCGAAGTTTCATCGGCGCCGTGGTCGAGGAGCAGATCATTGGCAATGAAGGTTTTTTCCGGACCCAGGAACCAATCCGCGTCGTCATCGGTTACCGGCAAAGTGCCGGAGATGTCGTATTTGCGAATGCCCATGCCCTCGGAACCCAGCAAGTTGTCCTGCCGCAGGGTCGTGTATAAAAACCCGTCATCGTCCAAAATGATTTGATGCGGGTAGAATCCGGTGAATGTCGCCACCGTTTCCATGGCGCCCGGACTGATGGAATTGGCGGTGCCGATCTTCCCGCGCAAAACGCTTCTATTGGCAGCGACGTAGATGGTAAAATCCTCGTCTTCGCCTTCGACGTAAATGCCCTTGGGAAACGAAAGTCCGTCGATGATGACGTCGGTCGAGAAGTCGCGATTGATGCGCATCACCTGGCCTTTGTCCTTGAGCGTGACGTAGAGCCGGCCTTGACTGTCCAAAATCGTGAACAAGGGCGCATCGGTGCCGTAATCGATGGTGCCGCTGCTCGTGAGGTCAGCCGCGACCAGAAACGGCGTGTAACGGCTGCCGTCGGGATTGAAAATAGCGATGCCCGTGCCCAACGTCCCGCCGTCGTTGGCCGTGAAGATCAAACCGAAATTCGGATCGGTTTGGTCGGTCACCACCGCCACGCCGCGCGAGAGGCTCGTCGTCGATGATGATGGTGCGTAATTGCATAACAAAACTTTGGATTATTGGATTGCTGGATCATTGGATTGAAGCCAAAAAGCTATGGAACATTAAACAGATGTACTTTGGTATAACCCAAAGTGATTAAATCGGTGGAATCCCACCCAGTGAAATCAAATTCAACCCATGCCCTAATATAGTCATAAGTACAATCTTGGGAAAATTGAAAACTGCTCGAACTTGTGCCGGTTTTAATTCCTGTTGAAGCCGGTACGTCTGTCCAGGGCGAATAAATCGTACTATAAGTATTTGTTGACGAACAATAGTCAAAACGTGTGCGAAATTTTATTTCGCCCAAAGTATAATTTGCTTCAACTACGGAAATGACTGGCTCGACTTTGAAAGCGTCTACACCCCACGCCTCTTCGCCCAACAAGACACTATCCGTAAACTTGAATGTAAACACATTTGCCGCATTGCCGAAAGAAAAATGTTGACCACTGGCCGGAAGATAGGCTTCGATATACTCCTCGTAAGAGTCCAAAAGGGACAAATTCGGCGAAGTTTTGTAAATAGCCTCGGTAGGAGAATTTGTAGACTTGTCACATGCGAAGAAAAGAACGCTGACAAGCAGAAAAAGGATTTTGAAAATACGCATAGATCACCTTTAAAGTGTTAAGGGTTGAAAAAATTAAACGTCAAGCCACCCGCAACAATAAGGAAAAATTGGTTTGCGGCTGCGGGAACTTGAGTTGATTGCACTTGATAGCGTACATGCGTGGCACCTTCCACCGTTGCTGTGCCGCTATCGTCAGTAGTTGCCGCCGAATTGAATATTGCGCCGGTCAGAAGCGCACCTCAATTTTTGCCGTTTACCTTTATGGGAGTTAGCCAATCAAGACGGTTAGTTACTGGCGCACTTGCGCCGTCCACCAAATAACCAAAGTTTAGCGTCTTGGCTCCTGGCGGAATTTCAAAATCAAATGTCTGCACCGCTTCGCCGTTTGTGCCGTTATAAAGCTGTTGAACTTCTTTGAGCAATATTTGACACCTAAAAGGGTTTGGCCTTAACAATAATACTGACTTGATTGCCACTTTCGCCGGCACCGCCGCCCGCAATCGCAATCCTTGTTTGTGGCGAATTGCGGTCATCCCCAAACCGATTTTAAAACCAAGACGCGCTTGGCGCGGCTTCTCATCCAAGAGATTTGGGTGAAAGCCCTTGACAAGGATAAAATCACCGCCACAATTCATTGGCAAGGTGGCGTCCATACTGAAATCGAACTCAAACGCCCGCGGCGCGGACAACGGCAACATCATGTCAAAGAACAGCAGGTGGATTTGATCAAGCGTCTGGCGTTAGTTTGTGATGACCAACACCTCGCGCGAATTCTTAATCGTCTCCAACACAAGACGGCGACTGGTCAAACCTGGAGCGAGGCCGAGGTTACCGAATATCGCACCGCAAATAAAATTCTGGCATTTTCCCAAACGCACTACGAGGCGCGTGGTTTAATTAATCTCAGCAAGGCCGCGGAGATTCTTGACCTCAGTTTAGGTTCGGTTTCACAATTGATCAAATGCGGACTGATTAAATCGACGCAAGTGATCAAATACGCGCCATGGGAGATTCCACGCGACGAACTCGATAAACCATCTGTGCGTCGCGCCGCTGCTGCTTTGAAGGCCAGAAAGCAAATTCCGTTTCATGAGAACCAGCAGCAATTAAATTTTTAAAAATCAAACCAGCAGGAGAATGTACATTATGTCACCGGTTCCTGGATGCTGGTTACTGATTATTTTGCCAGCGTTATGCGTCGTGAGGCTCTGAAGGCGCCAGATTCAATGGACACGATATAAACGCCGCTGACGGCGGATCGTCCCGCCTGATCCTTTCCATCCCACTGCACAGTGTGCTCTCCCGCGGCTTGATGCTCGTCAACCAAGAGGCGCACTTCTTTTCCCAACACATCATAAATCTTCAACACGGTGAGGCCCGGTTTAGCAAGCGTGTAGGTGATGGTGGTGCTGGGATTGAAGGGGTTGGGAAAGTTCGGCTCCAACCGATATGAAGCCGGAATGTTCTTGCCAGCGCGATCATCGACCTTAACCGTGGAGGATACGGTTAAAGTCTCGGCGCTGGTTGT
The DNA here is from genome assembly GCA_050732275.1 of bacterium. GTDB lineage: Bacteria > Zhuqueibacterota > Zhuqueibacteria > Zhuqueibacterales > Zhuqueibacteraceae > Zhuqueibacter. Next base: position 1,333 of record JBOHQZ010000492.1, on the reverse strand, counting down.
GGTGAAGCTGTTGGTTGGGCCTTCGCCAGGCGGAGAAAGGAAAAACACGTGCTCAAGCGAATTTTCCAGGAGAATGATATTGCCGGCAGGGTCGAAGGCTATAGCGGCGCGGTCATTGATGTTGCTGTCGTCGTTATACAATTTGGTTTCGTCAACCAATTGCGTCACCTGCGGGAAAGGAAAATTAATATCGTCAACCCGCCATACGCCGTCCGCGGTAACACCATCACCGCCCCGCGTGGAAAAATAAAGAATATCGTCAGTAGAAGTCTTCGGATCGGCCCCGTGATCGAATTCCAAATCTGCAATTCTGAAAGTCACGGTGGCATCCAAGAACCAAACGGCATCATTGTCCGTCACCGGTAGTGTGCCGGAAATATCGTATTTATTGAGCCCGAAAGGCTCGCTGTCAAGCGCATTGCTGGATCGCAGGCTGACGTACATAAAACCGTCATCGTCCAGCGCGATATTGCGAGGAAATCCGGTTGAAAATTGTCCCACAACTTCAAGCGCGCCGTTGAAGACGTCATCATCGCCGATCGTGGCTCGAACGACTCTTCTATCGTCACAAATATAGAGCACGCGATTGGCGCCGATCCCCGTCAAATATAAACCTTTGGGATTGGTCAGGCCGGTGATCACCGTTGTCAGCGTGTTATCTTGATTGAGACGGCGAATTTCTCCAAACGAAATGGCCGAAACATAAAATCGATCGTCTTCGTCTAAAACTCCGGCAAACATCGTCTGGGCGCCGCTGCCCCAATCGATACTGCCGCCATTCGTTATATCGGCTGCGACGAGAAAGGGGTCGTGAAACGAGCCATCAGGATTATAGATGGTGATGCCTTTTCCTAGGTTGCCACCACTACTGGGCGCATAAAACAAGCCAAATCTCGGGCTGTTCATGTCTCGAACCACGTCGCAGCCCCGGGTAAAAATGTTAATGTTGCCGGAATCGAAAAACACGGTCCATTCACTAGTTGATCGATTCGGCTGCTCGGCGGTGATTTCGACGACGTATCTCTTGCTCGCCTCCGCGCTGGCGCCGTCCCAGGTGACGGAGCGCAACCCTCGGTTCATGGCGCCGCCGGCAATTTGCGTGACGACGCTGCCGGTGGCCGCATCTTTTATCCTCACCGTGACGGCGCTGGCATCATCGTTGAGAAAAAAGGAAATTCTGGCGCCCGTGCCGTCGGAGAATCTGCCGTCAAACGCGGAGCCGTCCGGGTTAGTTGTTTTTATTTGCGACGCGTAGACGTTGGCGAAAGCGTTGCCGCATTCAAAAACTAAAATGAAACCGAGCAAAACAAGGCTGCCAGCTTGAAAAAAGTTT
>JBOHQZ010000491.1:0-5269 GCA_050732275.1 bacterium | reverse complement strand
AGGAGTAACCACTGTCGATGTCGTTGGGATTATTGATGGTCGAGCCGCTGTTGATGGAAAGCGCAGCTTGCGCGCCGCTCAAACTATCAATGAGGAAAGGCAAATAGCCGCTGCGGGTGAGTACGCCATTTGTATCCACACGTGCAATCAACTCTCGTATGACCAGGCGGTTCTCTCCAGGATCTATGGCGCCGCGATCATTGATGGTGATATTCACCCCGTCGAATTGATCGAAGCGTGGAACCGCGGTGACGACTTGATCGCGCACGTCGATGCCGAAATAGAGTGTCGTGCCCCGGTAGAAGTACGAAATCGTCGCATCCGCCGGATCAACCACCGCGGCCCGCACGCCTCCTATGGGCGGTTGGAATTCTCCACTACGATAGGGGCCAACGCTCGTATAAGCAGCGCGCAAGTCAGGGTCGCCGTAACGCAAGTCGAACTTTGAAGCGCTCGCCCAGGCTGGATCATTCAACCTGCCATCGATCGCCGGCGCAGCAAGATTTGCCAGATTCCTAACGAGCAACTCCGGACCAACCTCCGGAACCGCGCCGGAATTGACCGTGACATTGGGACGCGCGTAGATACGCAGGATGTTAAATGAACTGGCATTGCCCCACGGCCCTTGGAACCAGGCGCGGTTGCCGCTAAATCTGGCGGGATCGACCGGCCATTGCCAGTCCGCGTCATAAATGGAGATATTGAACTCCAAGATATCGCCTTGGGATCTGGTCACATCATAGCCGCCACTGTAGCGCAGAGCAGGAGGGTTAGAGTTAGGGATGACAAAACTTTTAGCATCAAGGTTGAATTCGACTTCAGTGACCCAGCCGACATCAGACGTGGCGTCATCATTGGAAGTGCCCAGCACTCTCGTTGCAGCGTTCCAAATATCTCCGAGTCTCGGACCGTTGGATACCACTGAATCACGCCGTCCGCCGGCAAAGCCGAAGAATCCAGGCAACTTTCCGACTTCATCAAGTGTTGTATCCGGAGCCGTCCACCAAGCGTAAAAATATTCGAAAGGCGGCACCGGGCGATTAGGGTTGGAACGACCACGCAAGTTCATAAGCAGGCCGTCGAATCGATTGAACTCTCCGCCGCCTACGGATTTATCACGGGCAAAAACGCCGAGGTAAAGCTTGTTGCCAACCGTCAAGAATTTTAGGGTGGCGTTGGTGGAATCCGTCGGCGCCAAACCGGCTTCCTGCCGCCACCCGCTGCCTGGCAGGCCGGAATTTTTGCCGTAATAAACGCGAATGGATTCCGCCTGAGCCCATACCGCTTCATTCAATACCCCATTGAGCGTGATTTGAGCGCCGGCGGTCGAACGCGCCCAAATGACGTCGGTTCTTTGCGCTTGTCCGAAAGCAGCGACGGTCATAGCGAAAAGCGCCAGCGTCAGCGTCAAAACCAATAACCTTTTGTTCATGATGGCAATGCTCCTACAATTTGTGGTGATTGAGAATGTTAGGAGTTTATTAACAAAAGGATGCTTGTGGTGTGGTTTATTGCATCACCTCCTTACCAGGAAACAGACAAAAAGTTTATTGAAGTGTTTTGGGACAACCGCAAGATTCGCGCAACGCCAGGCTGGTCGGAATGACGACGTGTTGCTTGGCGTGATCGTTTTTTTCCCGAATGGCGTGAGCGAGTTTTTGGATGGCGATGGCGCCAAGCGCATGGATTGAAACACGAACCGAGCTGAGAGCCGGAGAAAGAAAGCGCGCCACCGGAATGTCGTCAAAACCAACCAGAGCGATCTCGCGGGGAATATCGACGCCGATTTCGCGCAAAGCGCTCAACGCGCCGATCGCCATCGAATCGTTCAAGGCAAAAATCGCCGTTGGCCGTGGCTGCAAGGCGAGAATCTTTTTGATCGCCTCGTAGCCGGAGGCTTCGGCAAAATTTCCGGCAATCTCCCATGTTGCACATGGCGTAATGCGGTTTTCGTGCAAGGCTTGGCGATAGCCCCGCAGGCGCTCTTCGGCATCCAGGTTTTTTTCCGTGCCCTTGATGACGGCAATACGTTGATGGCCGTGTTGAATGAGATGCCGGGCCATAGCGCAGGCGCCGCCGAAATTATCGATATTCAACGAATCAAAAGAAACGCCATCGACAAAACAGTTGAGCAGAACGACGGGAAGGTTGAGCGGCAGGTTGGTTTTCAAAGTTTGCGCATCGAGATGTGGCGACATGATGACGAGGCCATCGACGCGGCCGTTCATGAGGCGCAGTGCCGCTTCAATCTCATCACGATGAGTGTGCGAGCCGGAGACCAGGAGGTGATAGCGGTTTTGCTGGGCGGTTTGATCGGCGCCGCGAATGACTTCGGAAAAAAACTCGCCGAAGATGTCCGGCAGCAGCAGCCCAATGGCATCCGTGCGCTTGGTGCTCAAGCTTCGGCCCACGGCATTGGGGGTGTAGTGCAGGCGCTTCGCGACTTGTTGAACCCGTCGCCGGGTTTTCTGATCGACCGGGCCGATATTATTAAAGACCCGCGACACTGTGGCGGTGGAGACCCCGGCTTTTTTTGCTACCTCCTTTATCGTGACGCGCTTACGCAACATGTTTTGTTGTTTTTAAGAGGTCACAACCAGTTCAGCTTTGCCGCGTGCGGAGCCGCGAAGCGGCGGGCGGTGGTGTAAACGTTTACATTCCGGGCGTTTAAAAAAGCGCCGGAATCGCGCTGCAAATGTAAACGGTTACATTATAGTAATTGCACATGACAATGTCAAGGGAAATTTTGAAATTTTTGTTGCAAGTGATAAAATCAGGTAACTAAGCCGGGCGTACCTCAAGTCCGACGAAAACATCCTGCACCGACAACTCGAAGCCGGGCAAAAGCTCCGGCGCGGTCAGTTTGTCGCGGACGACGTACTTGCTCTGCTTGTTGCAAACCAAAACCTCGCGCGTGCGCGTAATGACGACCCACACCAGCTTGACGCCTTGCGAGAGATACTCATCGACTTTTTCCATCATATCTTCAAAACTGTCATCTGGCGAAAGGATTTCGACAGCCAAATCCGGCGCTATCGGCGGATAGTGAAACAAGTCTTTCGGAAGATGGTCTTTCAAAATGAACGAAACGTCCGGGGCGCGGGATTCTCGCTTGCGTTCCGGCCACAGGCGATAATTGGTATCACCGAAGACTATGCCGATTGGATGGGATTCCAGATAATTCCCGATCTTCCGTCCCAGCGTATTTTGGATCATGCCATGAGCGGGGTTAGGCATTTTGAAGACCACCTTTCCGTTATAGAGTTCGGCAGGAAAAGGAAGCGAAAGCTTTTCAAGCTCATCGACGGTCACATCTGTACGCTGTTCAAGAGGTATTTCCTGATCGGCGACGAACGATCCTGAGGCTTGGCCCTGCTCTCTAATTTCAGCAGATTCAGTTGAAGTGGAATTAGCCATATTTGCATCACACTTGGTTTGGTCTATGATCGGGCTCAAATATTTTATAAGCGTAATTTAACACATTCGCCGATAAATCGCAAGAAACATTTTTATTTTTCAGCCACTCGGCACGCCACCTCATACAACGCCTCTTGCGCGCGCAGCGGCGGCTTGTCGTTGCGGTTGATGACGCTGGTATTGTCGGGCAATAAAACCCGCGCTTTGGTGTTGTCGGCGAGCTGAATATCGATGATTTCTTGGACTTGTTGTTTGATGGCGGGATCGTAAATCGGGAAGGCGACTTCGACGCGGCGGTCGAGGTTGCGGGGCATCCAGTCGGCGCTGGCGAGGAAATATTCACGATTGCCGGCGTTGTCGAAAATATAAATGCGAGCATGCTCAAGAAAGCGGTCGAGTATGCTGATGACTTTGATATTGTCGCTGAGTCCGGGAACGCCGGGAATCAAGCAGCAAATGCCGCGAATGATGAGCTGAATGTGTACACCGGTTTGGCTGGCCGCATATAGCTCTGCAATAATTTCCTGATCAACCAGCGAATTCATCTTCGCAATAATTCCTGCCGGCTTGCCGGCTCGGGTGTTTTCGGCCTCGCGGCGAATCCGTTTGAGGATTTCGTCACGCAAATGCTCCGGCGCCACCAGCACGTGCCTGTAAGATTCCGGCGCCGCGTAGCCGGTCAAGGAATTAAACACGCCCTCGACTTCTTCGCAGACTTCCTCGTTGCAGGTGAGCAAGCCGAGGTCGCTATAAACTTTGGCGGTGCGGTCATTGTAGTTGCCGGTGCTCAAATGGCAATACCGTCGCAGCGTTTCTCCTTCGCGGCGCACGATCAAACAGAGCTTGCTGTGCGTTTTCAAGCCTTGCAAGCCGAAGATGACGTGCGCGCCGGCATCGTTCAATTTGTGCGACCAGCGAATATTCGCTTCCTCATCGAAACGCGCTTTCAATTCCACCAAAACCGTAACCTGCTTGCCGCGCCGCGCCGCCTGCGCCAAAGCCTCGGCGACCTGCGATTTCGGCGAAACGCGATACAAAGTCATTTTAATCGAAACCACGCTCGCATCTTTGGCGGCCTGTTCGAGCAGGCGCACCACGTAATCGAACTTTTGATACGGATGGTGCAGCAAATAATCGCGCGCCTGAATCGCCGCAAACATGGAAGTGTTTTGTTCCAACGCCGGAATGGGCTGTGCCGGCATGGGCGGAAATTGCAAGCGGGGAATCTCAACGCCGGGAAATTGAAAAAAATCCGAGAAGGAATGATAGCGCGCGCCGGGAAACATGTTGCCGGGCGTAAGCTTGAGCTGATGGCAAAACATATCGAGCACGCGCTTGGGCATCTCGGCATCGTAAAGAAAACGCGACGCCGGCGCGGTGCGGCGTTGCTCCAGGCTTTTGGTGATGCTCTCCAGCAGGTCCGCGGCCTCCTCGTCAAACTCCAGCTCGGCGTCGCGAATGATTTTGATCTCATAGCAGCCCATCACAATATCGCCGGGAAAGAGCGAGTCGAGATTGAGGCGGATCACATCATCGAGCCGGATGTAGGGCAGCGTGTCGTTGGCGGAAGGGATGCGGATAAAGCGGCCAAACAGTTGTGTGGGAATCTGCAGCAGCACGAGGCGGGTGCGCGGCTTATTGGCCGGCTTCTTTTTGCGCGCCAGCTCGACGCAAAAATACAGCGCTTTGTTTTCGAGGCGCGGAAACGGATGGGCGGAATCAACCGCCAGCGGCGTCATCACCGCTTTGATGGACTTGTTGAAGTATTTGATGAGATGCGTGCGCTGCTCGGGATTGGCGCTTTTCTCGTCGAGCAAAAATATTCCTGCGGCGGCCAGGTCCGGTATAATCT
>JBOHQZ010000490.1:0-5283 GCA_050732275.1 bacterium | reverse complement strand
GGCGCATCGGCGGGAGTTGGAGCCTGGGCCGGCGTTTTGGCTTGTTTACTTATCTCAGTGTCAACGTCGGCTACACCGATCTGAAATTCAACCCGCCGGTCAAGGAAGCGCTCGAGCCTTTGAACCATGAACATTTGCCAAGCGCCGGGATCACTTTTGTTTATGATAAGCGCGATCTTTTCGAGTACCCGCGCTCCGGCGTGTTCGCGAAATTGTGGGCGCAGCGGACCGGCTTCAATAGCCAGCACGTCCATTTTTGGCGATATGGCGCGGATCTTCGCGGCTACAAAAAAATTTACCGCGGCCTTGCGCTCGGCGCCCGCGTCATGACGAATCTGACGCAGGACGAGATTCCGTTTTATGAGCGCGTTTTTCTCGGCTACTCAACGCGGGTGCGCGGGCATTTTAACGGAAATGAAAACGACCCCATTCAATCTCGCACCATCGCTTCAGCCGGCAACAAGACCAACCTTTTTAAGGACGAAGGTGAGAACTTGATTTTTTCCAGCGTCGAGCTGCGTTTTCCCATTTTGCCTTTGCGCTACTTTAGCATGAATAGCGATATGGCGGGGCTTGGGGGATACCTGCAAAATTTGAAATTCGGCATCAGCGCCGGCATCTTTTTCGATTACGGCCGCGTCTGGTTTCAAAATTCTCCCCTGGATCGCCCGCGCCGCGTTTTGCCGCCTCAGTTCGGTTACGGCGCCGGTTTGCACATTCACCTGCCCTACATCAACTTATTGCGGCTGGAGTTTGCTTTTGACGAAGAAGGCCGCAGCGAGAGGATTGTGGATATTGGTGTGGCGTTCTGAGAGTGGTTGTTGATTATCGGTGATTGCTTAACGCCGTTAGCTATGGACTGATAACTGAAAACTGTTGACTGATCACTGAAATGTCTCGCCGCGAATTTTTCTACACGCCGCCGGAAAACTTTACTGCCGACGCCGTCACGCTTGCCGGCGATGAGCATGTGCATCTCGTTCGCGTCTTGCACCACAAAGCCGGCGACCGTGTGACCGTCGTCGATGGCGCCGGTGTGGCCGCAGAAAGTGAGATCAGTGAGATCGGCAAAACCGTTACACACTTGCGCATCATCAAAAAAATGCGGCGGCTCGGCGAGCCGTTTGTGCATCTCACCCTCGCGCAAGCCGTGCCCAAAGGCAATCGTTTCGATTGGGTGATCGAGAAAGCGACCGAGATCGGTGTGTCGGCGTTCATTCCACTTATCTGCGAGCGCAGTGAAGTCACGCCCGGCGCCGGTAAAAATAGCCGCTGGCAGCGATTGGCGCTGGCCGCGATGAAGCAAAGCTGTCGCTCCGTTTGCCCGGCCATCAGCGAACCCGTGATGTTTGGCGCATTATGCCGTCGTGCTTCGACACTTCCGGAAGCGTTTTCGGCGGGACAATCCGGACGCCTTCGCGAGTTCGACTTTGTGTTGCTGGCGCATGAAGGCGGCAGTGATCCACTGTCGCAACTGACAATTCGCACGCCGCAACCTCGCCTAGGTTTGATCATCATTGGGCCGGAAGGCGGCTTCTCCGAAAGCGAATTGCAAATCGCCCGTGAAGTGGGAATCACTTTTTTCGGCATGGGCCCCCGCCGCTTGCGCGCCGAGACGGCGGGATTGGCCGCGGCAATAAAAATTTTGGGCGCGTTTGGGGAGTTGAGTTGAATGACAAGCTTTGTAAAGCAGGAGGTTTTATCGGAGCCAAAAGAATTGCACTTTGCCGGATTTTTCAACTGCATCAAATTCGTTATGGTCGGTGCTGACAACCCGCGCAAGTAGTAGTGGCTTGAAACGCCGACACTTCTGTTGCTTGTTCAGCCATCATCGTTCCAGGGCTTTTTCATTTTGCTTGTTACGAGCAAATTCATCACTTGAGCTAAGACGCCCGCGATATTTTCCTCTTATACTTTGTGCGGATACTGACTTGCGTCCAATAGCGTTTATATCCACCACCGTTACAATATAAACCAAGCCCTCACGGCCCTCAAGGGGGGCTAATGGACGCAAAAAACCCCTCTCATAAACAGCTTCGAACGTTCGGATTGCTGTGGTCATATTTTATCTCAAGTTTATCGATATGCAATAGTTTGCTGTATTGGATGTTTCGCCACCAACTCACATTACTGAAAAGTATGAAGGATTCAATAAAAAAGCAAGCTTTACCTTAAGCTGTTTTTCGCGTTGTAGATTCTAATTTACGTTGTCCACAGCGTTTCGAGTTTTTGTCGTGGCCGTGAAAGCTGCGCGGTTGCGTCATCGACAATGACCTCCGCCGGTCGCGGCCGCGCGTTGTAATTTGATGAAAGCGAGAAGCCGTACGCGCCGGCGGTCATCACCGCGAGAAGCTCGCCGCGCTGCACTGGCGGCAGCTCGCGATCTTTGGCGAGAAAATCGCCGGACTCGCAAATCGGGCCGACGACATCGCCGCTTTGCCATTCGCCCGGCCGCTGGATCACCGGAACGATTTGATGATAAGCGCCATACAAGCTTGGCCGGATCAAGTCCGACATGCCGGCATCCACCACGGCAAAAAATTTTCCGCGCGTGATTTTGGTGTAGAGCACTTGTGTGATTAAAATGCCGCAGCCGGCAACCAGCGCCCGGCCCGGCTCAAAAATAACCGTGCAGTCTTTCGGCAAATCTCGCGTCAACGCCGGCAGAAGCGCATTAGCAATTTCCGCCGGCGGCAGCGCCAAATCTGGCGCCGGCGCCGTATCCGCGGCGATCTTCATCGCTCCTTCGTAAATCGCGCCGAGGCCGCCGCCGACATCGATGTATTCGAGATGATTTCCGGCGGTGCGCGCTTCCTGCGCCAAATTTGCCAGCACCGCGCCGATTTTGGGGAACGGCCACAACTCGGTAATTTGCGAGCCGAGATGTGAGTGCAATCCCACCAGCCGCACGTGGCGGAAATTTTTAATTTCCGCAAACAAGGCTTGCGCGCGATTCAGCGCGATGCCGAATTTGTCCGCCGCGCGCCCGGTGGAAATATAGGGATGGCCGTGAATATCGATATCCGGATTGAGCCGCAACGATACCGGCGCGATTTTATTTTGCCGGCCGGCCAATTCGTTGATCACCGCCAATTCGGCTTCGGATTCGACATTGAAACCGCGAATGCCGACCTCAAGTCCGACGAGAATTTCATCGTCGCGCTTGCCGACGCCGGCAAACACGATGCGTTGCGGTGGAATGCCGGCTTGCAACGCGAACTGCAGTTCCCCAACGGAAACCACATCCGCGCCACCGCCAAGCCCGGCAAAGTCGCGCAGAATCGAGGGATTGGAATTGGCTTTGAGCGCAAAACAAATTTGATGCGGCCATGGCGCGAAGGACTGGTCGATAAGCTGGAAATTTTCTCGATAAGTGCGCCGGCTGTACAGATAAAGCGGTGTGCCGTGTTGGGCAGCAATCTCCGCAATGGGAAGTTCTTCACAAAAGAGGTGATTTTGGCGATAGGTGAAATAATGCATAAAATCAGCTTGCCCGTATTTTTACGAAGATCATTAACTGCCTAACCAGCCAACTGGCCAACCTGAATTTCAAAACAGCCATCATCCTTCTTTCTGACGTTGATCTTGTTGTCAAGAAAGCGCTTGATGACTTCGATGTTGGTTTTGGTGTGCAATGAGATGCCCGGCGTGGTAAAAGAGCCGCCGCCGTTGAGAGCGAGATACAAGAGAACCTGGTTGGCCAAATGCTCGTCCATCACGGCTTTGCTCAAACGAAAGCTGAGAAAGGCGTCGCAAGCTTCGGTGGCGACTTGTTCGGCGGGTTTGCCGCGCTGCCCGAACGCCGTAAAAAGATAAGTATACGTGCCATAACGCACGCGGATCATCACCACGTTGCCCGGGCCAGGCGAGTCCGTAATCTCGATGATTTTGATCTTGGCCGCAGCCCAGCCGAGCCGCTGCTGCATGGCGTCGCGCTCTCTTTCCGCGATGGCGGCCGGCAGCCAGGAGAGCAAAATTTCTCCGTCGGCGGTGTCCGGCTCGCCGCGCTGGTGCAATGAAAATTTGGGCTCACAGGCGGTTTGTTGCTGAATCGTCGCCACGACCTCGCCGCCACCCACCGGATAGAAACCATGCTTGCGGATCTGTACCTCCGCCGAGAAGCCGATCTGCCGCAGCAATGGCAAGAAACTGTCGCGGAAAAATTCATAAGGCGGGGCGCCGGGATTATGCGTGCCGCCGCGCACGGTCACAACCGATGGCGCGGGGGCAAAGGAGAGTATGGGCAGCACGGTCTGAATGACCTGCATGCTGGAGCCGGCGGTCGGAATATTGAAAAAATAATTTCCCGGCTGAATCGTTTCCGGAAGGAACTCGAGCGTGAGCGATTGCAGCACATTGCCTTTGCACTTGGCTCCGGAAATCTCCGCCGCCGCGTTGACGCAGGCCAAATGCTGATGTCGAAGTCCGGGCTTGCTGCGCTTCTTGCGAATGTTGACGATGCGAAACGGCTTGCCAGTTGCGGCGCTCAACGACAGCGCCGTGCGCAGAATCTGGCCGCCGCCTTCGCCGAGCCGGCCGTCGATTTGAATCATAGCGAATCCACCTACCTCGTTGCTTCCTGCAATTGTTTTTATATAAGAATAAAAATACTAAACGGCGGGGGAATATGCAAAAGATGATTTTGGAAATGAATTTTTCTATGAAGCTGCTCACGATGACCTTGGCAAAAACAAAAAATTTTCGCCTATTCAAAATGAACAAACGCGCGTTGGAATTTTGTATTGCTATAGCATCTCAACCAAACGAGATTCTTGTTTTCCATCTAGCCTTCCGAGTTTAAACAATAAACACACAGATGGACCATCTGACTGCGCCCGTAGAGGTTACTTCACCATCGGCAGCCCGTACTTCTTCGCCTTGCGATAAATCGTAGCGCGGCCAATGCCGAGCTTTTTCGCCGTTTGCGAAATGTTGCCGCCGTTCTCCAGCAGCGCGTTGCGTAGCGCGTCCTCTTCGAGCTTCTCGATCCAGCTCGATAGCGTGTTGTCGGATTCGTAGATCTTCTTTTCACCGATGGCGCGCACGCTGTTGGGCAGATCTTTCGGCGTGATCTCGCGCGTGCTCGCCAGCACCACGGCGCGCTCGATGCAGTTCTCCAGCTCGCGCACGTTGCCCGGCCAGTTGTACGCCATCAGCAGCTCCAGCGCATCCGGCGCGATGCCTTCAAGCTCTTTGTTTTCCTGCTTGGCGTATTTGTCAAGAAAGTGCGCGGCGAGCAACGGAATGTCTTCTTTGCGCTCCCGCAGCGGCGGCAGCTTGATC
>JBOHQZ010000489.1:0-5286 GCA_050732275.1 bacterium | reverse complement strand
GAATCATTTTGTTTGTTCGAACGCCCGCAAATATTCCCGATCGAACGCCGCCGGAATGCTTTCGCGCGGCGAAAACGGGCCGGGCTGATACATGCGCGACGAGATGCCTTGCTGGCTCAGCTCGCACACATGCCAATCCTGCCGGTTCGTCATATCCCAAAATTCAACCGCATCGTTCGGATTGAAATCGGGACGGCTGCAAGCGTCGGGATGAAAGAGCCAGCCGCAAAAGATGATCACGCGCTCCGGCGATTGCGGCCAAACCGTGTGAAACATCACGTAATCCGGGTGCATGCTCAACAGCAAGTTCGGAAAAATCGAATAGTAGAAAACGCGATGATGACCCTCGGCGTTGATGTCACCGACCGGCAAAGCGCAGGCATTGCCGCTCATGGTCACGCTGGCGGCTTTGGGAATGGGCATGAAGCCGCCAAGAAACGGCCCTTCGTATAAATCGTTTTCCGCCGCGTCATACGGCGTTAGCTTCGCCAACATCGGATGCACGGTCGGGCAATGATAACACTCAGAGTAATTCTCGAAGATCAGCTTCCAATTCGCGCGCACGTCGTAGTCAAGGCGTTTGGCTGATTTCAATTTCGGTAGGTTCCAATGTGTGAATTTGTTGAGAAGAGGCGCAAACACCGATTCAAAAGGTTCCGGCTTTGCAGCCAAACTGACGAAGATAAAACCTTCCCAAATGGCGAGATTTACAGCATGTAGCGAATACTGCGTCTTGTCGAAGCCTTCGATTTGAGCCATGTGGGGCGCGCCGATGAGTCGTCCGTCGAGGCCGTACGTCCAGGCGTGATACGGACACTGAATCGACTCACGGAACCGGCCGTGGTTATGCTCGCAAATGCGCGTGCCGCGATGACGGCAGAGATTATAAAATCCACGAATATTGCCGCCGCGATCACGCAAGACAATCAAACTCTCGCCTGCTACTTGCTGCACGGAGTAATCGCCTGGATTCGCCAGCTGGCTCTGATGCCCGACACACAGCCAGTGCTTGGCAAAAATGCGCTCCTGTTCTTCGGCAAAAATCTCCGGTGAAGTGAAGTAACGCTGCGGCAGCGTTTTCGTGCCTTGGGTATAAGTTTCAGCAGTTTTGAGAAACGCGTTCATGTTCTCCTCCGTGAAAAACTTGAACCATAATAGTCGGCTAAAATTGGAACATCCGATGGATTCGTTCCCATAATCGTCCGGCTCCTTCGCGAAAAATTTCCGGAGGCGGCAAAAGACTCAAGATCAAAAAACCATCGCTGGTGAAGTCAAAAAAATAGCCGGGATGCACTAACACGTTGTCCCGCTCGAGCAACAGCAGGACGAATTTTTCTTCCTGCCGCAGAAAAGGCAATGCGATGATGGCATACCACCCGCCTTCGGTGCGAAGCAGGCGATAATTCTGTTGATTCGCAAAGTGCGTTTGGAGAAATTCGAGATTGGCGTTTATTCGATCGCTAATTTGATCCTGCAAAAGCGCTTTTATTTTCAACCACTGTGGCGCGGCGTGTTGAATCGGCGTGCTCACCGAAAGGTAAGTATCGGCGAGCAGGTCGAGATATTCCCGGGCTTGGCGTTGCAAATCAGCAGGACCATTGACCACGATCCAACCCAGCTTCATTTGCGGCAGGCCGAGAATTTTCGAGAGGCCACTCAAGACAAAAGTCAGTACTTCGGAGTTGCCAACCAATGTTGGAATTAGCGTCGAATCAGTATCGACAACATAATCCGAGAAAACCTCGTCGACGATCAAAGCCAGCTTATGCTCGGCGCAGAGGTGATTCAACTCAACCAGCTCATCCCGCTTGACAAACGAACCGGTTGGGTTGTTGGGGTTGACCAGCATGATAGCGCGCGTTTGAGAGTTGATGGCGGCATTTACAGAGTCAAAATCAATTCGCCATTCTCCTTTTTCTTCATGATAAATCAACTGATACGGTGCCAGGTCCACCCCCTCGAAGCCGGCTAAAAATTCAAATAGTGGATAACTCGGCTGCGGCACGAGCACATTTTGGCCGCTGTCGGTGAGCAGCTTGAGCAGAAACATGTACGCTTCGCTCGTGCTCACCGTCAGATGAATCTGATCCGGATCGATCTTTTCGTCGCGCTGCTGATAATATTCCGCCACGGCTTGGCGCGCGATGAGCAAACCGCGCGGGTTAGGCTCGTAACGCAAAGCCGCTGGTTGAGCGAGCGCCTGCAAAATTTCCTCGGCAGGGTAACCCAATCCGGCAGCAGTGGGATTGGATTCGGTGAGATCGAAAATTTTCACGCCTTGCCGGCGTTTTTCTTCCAACAGCTCGCTCAAGCGGTTGGTCTGTAAATTCCATTTAAAACGGGAGGAGAAAGGGAATTGTTCTGGCATTCGTTTCTTCAACGATATGGTAAAAGACAAGCTCGGCTAAACTATCATCAATTTGATGTGGGTAGGCGAAAAGTGCAAGAGAAATTTTGAGCGCTCCGTATGCCCTCAGTTATTGGTGGAAAAACGTAGCGCAGTCTTCCAGACTGCCCCGCGAGGCGGGGCGCTACCCACCTGTAACTGACCCATTACAGCGCTCCAGCCCAATTATAGCAGTTTTACCATCCTCGTGCATTGCTCGACAAACTTGCGAATCGTCTGATAATATTCCTCGCCACCCGCAACGAACGTATCGTTATGATCCGCGCGCGGCAGCACGACGAACTCTTTTGGCGGCGCCGCTGCTGCAAAAAGTTTTTGCCCGAGCCGGAGCGGAATGATTGAATCGTGTTCGCCGTGCAAGAATAGCTTGGGAATCGTGATCGTGCCAATCTTTTCGTCGCTCGCCCATTTCATGCTCGTCAGCCAATATAACGGAATCGGCCCGAACATCAGTTTGCCCATATCGACGGCATTGGTGAAACCGGATTCGAGAATGAGTCCGGCCGGCGCGCGTTCTGATAAACGATGCGCCAACTCTACGGCGACGGCGCTGCCGAGCGAGTGACCGTGTACGATGATCGGCAATTCAGGCTTTTGCGCCGCCAACCAATTGAACGCCGCCACGGCGTCGAGATAGCAACCTTCCTCAGTCGGCGTGCCTTCGCTGCGTCCAAAACCGCGATAATCAAAGATGAAGAGATTGGCCGGGACCTGCTCGTGCAGCATCTCCAGCCATTCATAGCGATCACTCACATTGCCCGCATTGCCGTGGCACATCAGTAGCGCAACTTGCGGTTGCGTATGGGGCATGAGCCAGCCGTGTAATTTCGCCCCGTCTGCGGCGGCAAACCAAACATCTTTCAAATCAAGTCTGCTATTTTGCAGTTGCCGGAAGCCGGCGGGATATTTGCTCGGAAAGAAAACCATTTGGCGCTCGAAAAGACGCACGAACAGAATAACGAGAATGATAAAGATGATCGCTATGATCACGAAGCGAAGCATATCTGTATGCCGTTTAATGAACCCTAACGCGGACGAGCCTGGCCTGCCAAAGCCTTAGGCAGGCCAGGGCCGCAACCCAAAAAGATTAACACGGAGAAAACAGAGCCAACAGAGCGGGTAGTGTATGGAAAATTCCCTTTAGCCTTATAAGCTCCGCTTACTCTGTTTTCTCCGTGTTGAAAAATTTTGCTTTTTTGCAACGATTGAACTTTTAATAGACTAAAGAGGTACCGATGCATTTCGGACTTGCTTTTGTACAAAATTTGGCTCATATTTAATTGGGTTCAATTTAACCAACGGGGTTTGCATTTGCAAGCCTTTTTGCTCTTATCATTGGCAGCGAAGCCATGAAAATCATCTTCACGCTGTTGCTCACCTTCAGCCTATTGAGTTGCGCCGCCCGCCAAAATTCACGTCACCAAAACGACAATTCCGCCGAAGCCATCGAGACGATTTCAAAAAATATCGACTCTCCGCCGGAGCCGGTGGGTGGGTTGGAAGCGATTCAAGGTGCGTTGCGTGAACCGGACGAAGTTGCGAAGGGAAACAAGGAAGGGGAAGTTATCGTTGAAGCGACCATCAACAGCAATGGCCGCGTGATCGCCACCAAAATTGCGCAAAGCTCTGGCTACGCCGGAATGGATTCTGAAGCGATGTTGGCTGTTGCGCGCGTGAGCTGGAAGCCCGCTCGCCGCAAAGGCGCTCCGGTCACTGCCATCGTGCGCGTGCCGGTGATGTTTGCCACAAATTCAAATTAGGCGAGAAGCGCCGCAGCTTTTGTCCATCGCGGCATCCAGCGCGGCACCGTCTTGCAATAGTGGCGGTACGATTCGCCAAATTTTTGCCGCAACGCCGGCTCTTCGTAAAATATAACAAAGAGATTGAAGAGTAAAAAGATCACGCCGGCATAAATGAGCAATCGGCGCGAGGCAAAAAAAAGAGCTTCGCCGGCGAGCAGCGTTAAAATGCCGACGTACATCGGATTTCGCACGTAACGATAAAGCCCGCGCACGACAAGCTCTTTCGGCGGATCGATCGGCGCCGGTGTTCCTTTTCCGGCAAAGGTAAAATCCCAAGCGCACCAAAAATAGATTGCGGCTCCGAGAAGCATCGGCAGCAATCCGAAATATCGCCATAAGCCAATCGGCAGCGGCGCTGATGGCGAGGACAGCAACCAATACGGAATGTAGACCGTGACCGTGCCGGGCATGATCACCGTAAAGATCAAAGTTTTTAGAGCGGTCATGGCTAAAGTGTGTAAAACGTCAAACGGTGTTGCAATTCGGGCAAGATGCCGGTATTGAAATTTGCATGTCATCTTGGCAGATGGCGTGGAGATGATTTATTTGCTCGTAAGCTGCACCGGCGCGTAAGTTTCTAAAATTCCTTTTTCCAGCATTATTTTTTCGATGCCGGCGCGATCCATCGGCACAAAATCGGACAAAATCTCTTTGCCGGTTGCCGTGATGACGATAGCGTCTTCGAGGCGAATGTAGATTTTTTCTTCCGGCACGCGCAGCGCCGGCTCAATGGTGAAGACCATGCCGGGCTGTAGCGGGCCGGTGTGCGTGCCGACGTCGTGCGTGGCCATGCCGACCCAATGCCCCATGTACGTCTCAGGATTGCCGGCCGAGGCGCGATAGGATTCCACAAACTCACGTGCGGCTTTCTCGTAATGCGGCTTGGAAAATTTAGCCTGTTGCAAAATATCCTCCATGACTTTGCTCGCTTCCTGTTTGATATTTGCCGCGGTCACGCCGGGACGAATCGCTTTGAGAATCGCCTGATAGCAGCCGAGATAAAAATCATACAACTCGCGCTGCCAGGCATTGAACTTGCCATTGACCGGCCACATCCGCGTCACGTCGCTCATGTAG
>JBOHQZ010000488.1:0-5288 GCA_050732275.1 bacterium | reverse complement strand
CTGCGTCGAGTCTGGCGAGAGTTCGACCGGCAAGAAAAACTTTCGCGCCCTCGCGGCCGAAGGCACGGGAGCCGCGCCGCCGATTGCACCACCACCTCCGTAGATCACAGCGGTTTTATTTTGAAGCAGCATTGCATTCTCCTTTAGAACTCGACGGTTGCATTCCACAAATGTGGCGGCACTTTCATGGCGATATTGCGACCGCCGGCGAATTCGACTTTTGTGTTCATGGTTATCTCTGTTAAAATCACTTTTCTCATGTTAATTCTGCTTTGCAGCAAGACCGCGAGCCTTACCTTGCCTCCGTTTTTTTTTGCTCAGGCATGGGCGCTTCCAGAAACTCCTGCACCATCGCAACAAACCATTCGGGACGCTGCACGGGCACGAAATGATCCGTCATCGGAAACACGGCAAGCTTGGCGTGGGGAAGCAGGCGGAACATCTCCACGGCATGCTCGGGACGGACGATATCGGCATCGCCAAGAATGATCAGGATGGGCGCCTTAATGGACTTGATTTCTTCCGTCGTCATGCCCTTCCAGTCCGCGGCGAATTGCTTGATCTTGGCGAGTAATGTTGGGAAACCTTTGGGGTCCGGGTTTTTCCTCGCGTACTCCTGCACCCATTCGGCAGGGAACATCTCGGGAGTCAAACTCGCCATCATTTCTTGCTGGTTGGGGATTTGTCCGGCGGGGTAGAAAGCAGTCCCGCTGACGGCGACCTTGCGCACCATTTCCGGATGCTTCAAAGCGATCTGCAGCGCGATGCCGCCGCCCATGCTCCACCCGAAAAAGTCGGCGCTATCGACCTTGAGTTGTTTGAGCAGGGCATAGGTGTCTTCCGCCATCTGCTCGACTGTAAGCGGCCGATCTTTGATGTCGTTGGTGTGGCCGTGCGCTTGCTGTTCGATGGCAATGGTTTTCCAAGTCTTGTTAAAGGCAGGCCGCGTCTTGTCGAACGAATATTCGATGGTTACCATTCCGCCGTGAAGCAGCACCAGTGGTTTGCCGGCGCCTTGAATTTCATAATACATCTTGAGGCCGTTTACGGAAGCGTAGCTGCCTTTGGCGTCCTTGTTTTGCGCCATGGTAGAGATGGCACTCATCAAGATTATTCCTAGCACACATCGTGCTTTGTTTGTTTTCATTGTTTCATCTCCTTAATCGAAACCTTTGCAAATTTCCTAGATGACTTTTCAGAGATTTCGCTTGGCCGCGCCCGAATGGGGTTCGCCAGGATGCATCCACATTCGCATTGACGCCGCTCACCGAGATTCACCCTCGGACTCTGGAATTAAAGGGCGCACTTCAATCGAGCCGCCTACACGGATTGTCGGAATGCGCATCGCGATCGCAATCGCCTCGTCGAGATCCTTACACTCGACCAGGTGATAGCCACCGAGCTGCTCTTTGGTTTCCGCAAACGGGCCATCGGTAATGACCCGCTTGCCGTTCTTCTCGCGAACAGTGGTAGCGGCCGAGCTCAACTGCAGCTTCGCGCCGGCACGGTAGTGACCACTCTTCACGATGCTCTGGACGACTTTGCCGTATTCATGTATGACCTCATCCCGTTGCGATCCCGGAGTCTTCGCCCACCGCTCCTCATTGAAGTAACACATCAGTAAGTATTGCATGGCATTCTCATTTTATCGTTTTATCTCCTGTCGAAGCGGCTGATAGTAAAGCAGCACAACACCTGAACCGAACGTTTCTGTCTTTACGAGTTTCAGAGATAACATGCCAATCCAATTCCCGCTTCGGCCCTTCCATGAAGCCATCAAGCGTCACCATCATTTGCCAGAACAGTTTTCTCATACTAAACCTATCAGACATTTTCTGTCATTGCTTTTTAGTATTTCGCCGCCGCTCGCTTTCCGCCACCATTGGCGTTATGTCTTCCGCCGGGCGAATTTCAAATGGCCCCGCTTTCACGCCGGGGTGCTTCGACATCAATTGAATGGCATGATTCAAGTCTCTTGCTTCGAGCACGAGGAGCCCGCCCAACTGCTCTTTCGTCTCGGCAAATGGGCCATCGGTGACAATGACCTTGCCGCTCCGCCAACGCAGCGTGATGGCGTTCTGCGCGCTTTGCAGCGCTTCACCGCCAACAAAGTGGCCGTTCTTCTTCAACTCGTCGTCGTAGGCTAAACACTCGTCCATCAAGGCGTTGCGCTCGCTTTCAGGCATCGTTTCCCATTTCTTCTCTTCACAGTATCCAAGGCAGATGTATTTCATAGTTTCCTCGTTGAACAGGAGAATCAAAAAGACACACTGTTTGGTTTTGTGGTTGAACAGGAGCTGACCAAGCAAATAGAAAAAAACGCCGTTCTCTCGGTTGGCTCCTGTTGAATTGAACAGGAGCTAACAGAGTCAACAGAGAAAAATAAAACAGAGAAACAATTCTCCGTTTCCTCTGTTTGCTCTTGTTGAATAAAGGCACATTTCACTTGTTTGCTCCGGGCAGAATCAAACGGTTGACGCCGTCGGTGACTTTCATCTCGTGGAAATTGATCAGCAGGCCGAGAGGCAGATCGAGCAGTTTCATATAACTCAGCAGTTTCGCCTTATGAATCGGCAGAACGTGCTCGACCGCCTTCGCTTCTACCAACAAGCATCCCTCGACCAATACATCAAAGCGCAGGGGTTCTTCGCGGGTGAGTCCTTTGTATTTGATCAGCACCGATTGCTGACTCACACACTTCAGGCCACGCAGCTCGAGTTCCTTCAATAAGCACCATTCGTAAATGGACTCAATAAGTCCCGGCCCTTTGTCGCGGTAAACTTCAATCGCCGCGGCAATGACGGTTTCGGTCAGGCCCGAAGCTTTTTCAAATAAAGGATGCATGACATAGCCTCCTGGTTAAAATTGAATATCTGTTTAACAGGAGGTAACAGAGAAAACCGAGAAAGAATTCTCCGTTTTCTCTGTTTGCTCCTGTTGAACCGAGGTTTTCATTTTCAGTACCGCGTGAAGATTGTTTTCCTTTTTGTGATTGACTGCTTACACCAAATAGTCGTTCGGCAGGGCCTAAAATCGACAATGAGCAAATACAAGACGGATCGAACTCATCCTTTGGCCGGCCCATCAGCGGTCATCCGAGAGCAAAGCACGGGCTTGATATCAACGACTGGCGTTCCGTTGATAGCCTCCATTGGCGCAACCCTCAATCTCTGCCCGGCGACCTCCAAGACCGAAACCCGGTGAAGCCCTATAGGGTTGGGACGATCCGGCGACCGCGTCGCGAAAACGCCCGTCAACGGCGTCTCGAGCCTTCCGCGTGGATGCACCTGAAGCACATCACGTTGCGCGAGATGAAGCCAGGTTAGAACGATCAGCTCGTCGCCAGTTTTAATTCCGGCAAGCCCCTGTGCTACCATAGCCGTAAGCTCCAACCACGCTTCGGGAGCGCCTTCATCACCTTGAAGAGGCGCCGCCTCGCGATTGACCAATTCGGAGTGTATGACCCCAATTGGTTCGATTGAATAGCTGTTTTTGATCATACTTGATCGCAAAAATTTTTTCCTTTAATTCCATATTGTTTAAGCGTGAGAACCGGGCTTGTGGCCGGCCTAGATCGGATGTGAACCATCGCTATGACTGTTTACAGCATATAGTCGTTCGGGGAGGGGCGAAATTGACGGCGGGTGTGATTATAGCGCATGCAGACAACAGCATCAAACTCCTCCTCTCATAGCATTTACACGTAACGGCGATCTTCCCTAAGCCCCTCCTCAAGCGGTCGCACTTCGATACTCCCAAAGCGCGCCGACGGCCACTTCGAGGCTATTTGAATTGCCTCGTTCTGATCCCTTACATTAATTATAAAGATTCCGCCCAGCGTCTCTTTGGTCTCGGCAAAAGGGCCGTCAGTGATAGCGACCTTGCCGCCGCGAACGCGCACAGTAGCGGCAGTGCGAACACTCTGGAGTGGCTCCGCGGTAATGAGGTAACCGCCTTTCTTCAGCTCATTAACATAGGTCATGGTTTCGGTCCTCAGGACATCCCACTCGCTCTTGGAGAGCGCGTTCAGCTTGCTCTCCTCTTCGTAAGCCATACATAGGTATTTCATAATTTCCTCTTTGATGGTTGAGTTATTAATCGCAAAAATTGAAATGACAGAAATATGGAGGCCAGAAAAATTTTTGCGTCTGTTTGTTGCTTCACGATAAATACTATTTGGATGATACCAACCTCCATATTTCTGCCATACATTCCGCTGTGCGGAATCATGATAAATTTGATCCGCTTGCGGATCATTTTTCTGTCATTGCTTTTATTTAAGCCCCGTTTGCCGAAGCAACACTTGCCTCACTTTCGCACTACCAGCCGCTTCTTGCGGAGGCTTGGCGCCGGCGCGGAGTAGCGCTTCAACAGTGACCGCATAATTTCCTGTTTCGCAATGCCAGCCATGCTCGGAGCCGTAAATGGCCCATCGTAGCGGTGTTCCTTGGAAATCCGCGTCCAGTGTTTCCAGCGGCGGATTCTTGCGCAAGATGAGTTCGGTCATCTCCGCGTTCCCGTGAAATGCGGCCCAGTGCAGCGGCGTGGCTTGGTGCTGGCCGGTCGCTTCCACAGGCAAACCAATCTTTAGCATTAACCGAACGGCGGTCAAGTCGTTATTGCGCGCGGCGTGGGCGAATTGGCGACGGTCCTGATCACGCAAACGAGCGACAAGATTTGGCGTGGCAGCGAGCAGGGAAGTCGTCGTGGCCTCGTCCCCGAGCCAGCAAGCCGTGATGAGTTTGATTTCGTCCGGACTGTGTTCCATGAGGAATTGGAAGATGTGCTCGTGGCCGAAATCTTTGGCGACTTGATGTGCAGAGACATACCAGCCGAGCGTCCATTGGTAAATCGTTCCGCCGGTTTTCCCACCGATCATCGGAAAATACTCGTTACTCACGCGTATGCGGATCGCGTCGGGATCGGCGTCGAGATGTTTGCGAACGAGGTCGAGATCGCCCAGTGCCGAGGCCATGAGAAGATCAGTCTTGCAGCCGCGCGTGATCAAATAACGCGCGATGTCCTGGCGATCACGCACCATATATTGCGCCGGCGTGGATTCATGATCCACGTCGCGCGCATCAATCGCGGCACCGTGATTCAACAAATACTTCGCGGTTTCAATCGTGCGCGCAAAGTGCAGCGGCGTTTGGCCGTCGCCACCGCGGCTATGAACCAATTCGGGATCGGTCGCGACGAGTTCCTCGAGTTTTTCCAGCATGCCCAACCGAGCCGCCGCATGAACGTCCACAAGCGCACCACGCTCAATCGCGTAAGCCGCCAACTCG
>JBOHQZ010000487.1:0-5291 GCA_050732275.1 bacterium | reverse complement strand
CCACAAGGCGGCTCGCTCGGTCCGCCCACCCTTCAGGCAACATTGAATAATGGTGTGACTTCCTGGGTAGATTACGAATATGTCATGACCGAAGGCTACACAGTTGATCTTTTAGAATATGATGTGCGCAGCTATTATACCTGTGGCAGCACGTCGGTGTCTGCTGATTCGGATTTTTTAACTGTCTTTGGCGAAGGCGGCCTCCTCAAAATCAGCGCGATAGCGAATCAAGCCCGAGCACCTTTCGCGCCGGAATCTTATGTCGTCTCGGCTCTTCCTAATCCTTTTAACCCTATCACGACCTTGCGTTATCAATTGCGAGAAAATGCCCATGTGCGTCTGTCGATTTATGATTTGCACGGTCGATTAGTTAAGACTTTGGTCAAGGAAGAAAAACTGGCCGGATATTACAGTATGCCGTGGCAAAGCATCGATGCCAGCGGCAGAAACACCAGCAGCGGAGTTTACTTCTTTGAATTTGTTGCGATCCCACTGAATGGCGCTGCACCGTATCGTGAATCCGGAAAACCGCTGTTGGCAAAATAAATTTTTTTGCATCTTACTGTGGGGAAACATTCATCGTTTCCCCACAGGCCACAAGCGTTAAAAACTTTCAAGGCACATTTTATGAAGTGGCTTTACATATTGCTTATGATGTCAGCTTTTTTGCTTAGCGTATGGCTAAATTCGGGCTGCAGCAAAAAAACTCCTCTTGACCCACCGTCGCCCCGCAATCCAAGAGAGTATGTTTGGCAGCTTGATACGTTGACTATTCCCGGAGTGTTTCAGAATACTATGAGTGATATATGGGCTAGCTCCGCCAAAAATGTTTACGTCGCGGGCCATAGCAGTAACGGTCCGGGATTGATATTTAGCTTCGATGGTCAAAAGTGGGCCTCGGCCAGAATCTCCATTGCCGAAGGTGGACCAATCTCAGGCACACTCAGTTTACGCGCGATTTATGGTTTTGGTCCGGATGATATTTGGGCAGTCGGGAGTCGAGCCTTTCGTAATCCTAATCCGCCGCCAAACTTCATCGACACCAGTTTGGTCATCCACTTTAATGGCAATCAATGGCGCGAAGTTCATGATCCTGTTCTGAGGGTAGGCGGATTTCTTCGTGCAGTGTGGGGAAATTCCGCGATGGATCTTTGGACCTCAGACCTCTGGGGTAAGCTTTTTCATTTCAATGGCACTCTTTGGCAGGAAAAAGACGTGCCCGTTTCAATACCGAAGGATATCACCTTTCAGAAGAATTTCCATCTCAACGCCATAACCGGCCGTTCCGCCAACGAAATTTATCTGTTAGGATGGGCCAACGTTCAAAACCCCATTCAGGACAGTTATTATTTTCTCGGCCTCGAGTCCGGCAAATGGACGATTCAAGATAGTGCGATTATTAAGCCGGGTCTTTTTGAGATCAAATGGGGCACTAATGAAATATGGTATAGCCCCTGGGGCAAGCTTTACTCGGTCGGCCCACGAGGCACGTTCGAGTGGACCGGCAGCTCCTGGATCAACATTCACCGGACCGAAGCGCCGCTCACCGATATACATGGCACCAGTGAGGATAATCTTTTTACGGTTGGGCATTTCGGCAATATCTGGCACTACAACGGCAAGGACTGGCAGCAATTTCTCGAACTTAAATTTAGAGAGGTTGCGAACACCGGCGTGTGGACAGTAGATAATGAAGCTTTTGTCATCGGTTCGAACGGAAGCGTGACGCTGGCGCTGCATGGGAAGTAATAAGCAATTCGCCTTAGTTATAATGGCCATCTTGTTATCGCGCCACGCGGCTTTTGTTATGATACACGATATACAAAACTGAAAATTAACGCTGGAAGAAGCAAACTATATAGCAAAAAAATCTTTATATGCCCTACACCAAACTAACCGAGCGCACCGCTTACCAAGATCGTGCAGCTCTGGCAAAATATCTGCCTTATCTGGATATTCTCGACGACTTCGTCATCAAGAAGAACGGCAGCTTCGTCGCCGGGTTTGAGATTCAGGCGCTGGACAACATGGGCATGTCAGCGGATGATTATCTCACGCTCGGCACGCGGCTGGAAAACGTGTTGAATCAAGTTCACGAAGGCGTGAATTTGCAGTTCGCTTATGGCTTCGATTATTTTCCATATAAAAGCGATTTCGTTTATACCGACGATCATGTGCTGGATTTCTTCAAGTTTCGCCGGCATCAATATTACTCGTTTTACAAATACCTCTCCTGCCGGATGCATCTGTTCGTGGATTTCGACGCCGGCAAGACTTTGCGCATGCCGTACAACATTCTTATGAACACCGGCATGACAATGCAACGAATGCAAGAAGAACATGAGCGCCTGGTGTTGGAGAAAAACAACGATCTTAAAACGCTCAAAGCCAATCTTGAGAACACCGGCGTTCTCTTGCGCCGGCTGAAGAGCGCGGAGCTGGCGGACCAGCTTTACAAAACGATCAACCTCACTGCCGAAGATTTTGGCGGCGAATTGACGGGCAAGGCGATCAACAACGAGCTGGCGAGGCAGGATTATCAGGTCGAAAAGGGTTATTTGAAAATCGGCCATCAATACGTGGCATGTCTCTCGCTCAGCCTGCTGCCGGAAGTGACGCGGCCGCATTCGAGCTTCAACGGCATTCCGTTGCCGTACATTTTTCCGCTCTTGCACAATCTGCCGTTTCCGCATCGCGTCGTGCTCTCGACGCAGAACATGGATATGGACAAGGAGACGGCGCGGCTGTCGCGGCAGTTGAATTTCACCCGCTTTCTCACGAATTTCTCGCGCAACCGTGAAGGCCGCAAGAGCGAAGTGAAATATCGCGAATTGAACGACTTGCTCGACGAGATTTACCAAAAACACAAAAAGCTGGCGAGCATCAGCCTGAATGTGATGATCTACGACACCGACATCGAGCGGCTGAATCAAAAAATCAATCATGCGCAGCTTGCGTTCAGCGCGATCGACAAGGCGCAGGCGGTGGTGGAAACGCTCGACATTCTGCCGATCTTCGTCAGTTGCCTGCCGGGCAATTCGATTGAGAATTATCACCGGCTCGTGGTGAAAACCTCGAACGCGGCGCAGTTCGTCAACCTCACCAACTTCAATCGCGGCTATCATCACGGCATCGTGCTGAAGAACCGCAACAGCGAGCCGATTCTCTTCGACTATTTCGAGCCGAAGCTGAACTCGTGGAACAGCATCATCATCGGCCCGACCGGCACCGGCAAGAGTTATTTGATGCAGGCGCTGCTCCTGCAGATGCTCGAACAGGGCGTCAAAGTTTTCGGCCTCGACGTCGGCGGCGTCGGCGACACCGGCGGCTCGTACAAAAAAATGATCAACCTGCTCAAGGGCCGCTACGTCGAGCTGAATATC
The DNA here is from genome assembly GCA_050732275.1 of bacterium. Lineage (GTDB taxonomy): Bacteria > Zhuqueibacterota > Zhuqueibacteria > Zhuqueibacterales > Zhuqueibacteraceae > Zhuqueibacter. The sequence continues at coordinate 1,908 of JBOHQZ010000487.1, read as the reverse complement.
GACGAGCCGATTCCGCTCAATCCGTTCGCGCTCATCGGCCAGAATTTCGATACGAAGAAACAGCTTTTTCTGCGCGCGTTCATCGAGAAGCTGATTTTGGAGCGCGAGCAAACCTCGATCTCCAAAGTCGAGCAGGCATTCATTACCAAAGCGCTGGAGAAATACGTCGAGGAATATCGCGGCCGGCGCAATTTGAAGACGTTCGTGGATTTCTTTGCGCAACAGGTGGACCCGGAGGGATACGTCGATGTGAAGCTGCTGGCGCGCAAGATGTACATGTACACGCACGGCGAATACAGCCGCTTTCTCTGCTCCGAGGAGATGATCGACATTCGCGAAGATCTCGTCTGTTTCGATCTCAAGGGGCTTGAATCGCATCCGGATTTGCAGGGCATCATCGCTATCATCATTACCGGCCTGCTGTGGGAACTGATGGAACGCAACATCTCGCACCACAAAGTGATTTTCGCCGACGAGCTATGGAAGGTGCTCGGCGACAACAGCACCATCGGCCATTTGGTGGTGGAACTTTTTCGCACGGCGCGGAAAATGGGCGCCGGCATTTTCGCGATCTCGCAGTCGATTGAGGACATCGAAAAGGTCAGCTTCTCGACGCCGATCAAAGACAATGCGCTGAACCATTTCATTCTGGCGCACAAGCCCAAGCAGATGGAATCGCTCAGCCGCGCCTTCGGCTACGGTGAGCGGGAGCTGGCGCTCATCTCGAGCTTGCAACGAGGAGAATTTTTTCTCGACCGCGACGGCCGCATGACCGTGCTCAAAGTCGACGTGAGTATCTTCGACCATTATCTCTTTACGACGAACCGGCAGGAGAACAACTGGCTGGAGGAGATGTTGGACAAAAAGAACGGAAACTTGTTGAAGGCGATCACCGAAATTGCCAGAGAGAAGGAGAAAGAGCATGAGCTTTCGCCATATTTGCTCTGAAAAACAACCAGTAACCAGTGATCAGTTATCAGTGATCAGTCTTAATCCTCGACGTGCTGGCCACTGGTCACTGATTACTGTTTACTGGTTACTGATTACTGGTTACTGTTCACTGTTCACCGGCTCAGCAAAAGCCCAGTTCATCGATCCGCAAGGCGGCATGATCATCAACGTGCTGCGGGAAATCTCGTTCAAGCACCAGTTGGGTCTGGAGCAGCAGCGCTTGCAGACTGCCAAGCTGGTGCAGCAGCTCAAGCAATTTTACGACACCTATACACTGATGCGCCAGGACGTCGAGTTTACGCAAAGCCTGTATCGGGATTTCAAGGCGGTCGACAACATGCGCGTCAACAACTCGTTTGCGGTCTCTAATTTCATTCTCAACGCCGACCGCCTGAATTACTGGCTGCCGAGCACGGCACAAGACATCAACCGCTCGGCGATGGATACGCAAGCGCTGCTGAGCAACGCCGACGATCTGCGGCGAACCTACGAAAGTTTTTCGGTGTCAGCCCAGGGTGAGGAGGCGCCCAAGGATGCGGCGACGAGACGCGAGAACGCCATGATCGGCCAGGAGGCTTTTTCAAAAGCGTTATTCGAACAGTCTCTGCGCAACCAGCAAATGGCGAAAACTTATGACTCGATGGCGGTGGAGTTGTACCGGCAGGTGAAAGATTCGCGCAACAAATACACCGAAGCCGAGCGCACGCAGTTTTTGCTGGAAAGCGTCAAGCTGCGGGAGATGTCAAATTCTTATTACGAGAACTATCTCAAGCTCGCGCAAGACGCACACAACACCGAGCTGAATATGTTCGACCAAAAACTGGACATGCTGCGCTCGAAAGCGAACTGGAAGGCGATGCAGAATCACGTGAATAAAACTTCGAAGATACGATACGGCTTTTTTGACATCTCATCGGCGGCGGTGGAATGAGTTCTGGATGCTGGCTGCTTGATCCT
>JBOHQZ010000486.1:0-5298 GCA_050732275.1 bacterium | reverse complement strand
CAGAGCGTCGATTTGTTCCGTCACCCGCATCGTCCCGATCTCGGCGGCGATGCTGGCGCCGACGCGCCCGGCCAAAACCAACGCCGTCACGACAGGGCCAAGCTCCAAGATCATCGACTCGCCGACAATGCTGCCAACCAAATAAATCGGCACGTAGCCGGTGATTTGATAGGCGGACTGCAATGAAGTCACCATGCCGCTGAACGCCGCAGTGACCACGACGATTGGAAGCGACCGGTTGCCGATGATCAGCATTTGCTCCGGCAGGCGCCGCAGATAAATCCGCGCTTCACGAAGTGACCGAAAAATCGCCGCGACTAAAAGGCCGAAACGGCCGATGTTCTCAAAATAGAAAAGCGCGCCCTGGCCGATGGTTTTGAAAAATGCGGTCATGATAAAAACGTTAGCCGGTTAGCTCGTTGGCCAGTTCGCCTGTTGAATTGGCTAACCGGCAAACCGATTTAAAATCGTGAACCGAGATAATGCGGCAGCATATTACGCCAGGTCGGCCAGTCGTGCGGCATGTCGTGCCCCCACAAATCCAATTGGTGCGGAATGCCTTTGGACGAGAGAACTTCCGAAAGCCAGCGCGAATGGTGTGGCGCTTCATACGAACCTTGCCCGGTCAAAACATAGATATGTTGTTTGCCGCGCAGCATTGGCAAGTAGTAATCGTCATTTAGGTTCGGCAGATAATCGACCGGGCTGTTGAAATAACAATTGTCGTCAAAATAACCGTCGCAATACATTTTTACATCGTAAGTGCCGCTCATCGCGATCGTGCCATCGAAGAGATCGGGCCGGCGAAAAAGCGTGTTGGCGGCATGAAAAGCGCCGAGACTGGCGCCGGTGGTGATCGTCATAACGCGGCCCTGGCAGTGATGGTGAATGAAAGGAACAACTTCATTCACGACGTAATCGTTAAATTGCTGGTGGCGGATCGCCCGATGCGCCGGGTGCACATTGCTGTTCAGCCAGCTTTCCATATTGATGCTATTGATTGAAAACACTTTGCACCTGCCGGCATCAATGAATGAAGCTATCGAATCGATAACGTAAAATCTTTCGTATTCCAAATAATCTGCCGCTGCCGTCGGAAACATCAGCAGCGCAAACCCGTAATGTCCATACACCGCAATTTCCATGTGCTTGTTCAAGCTCGGACTCCACCACGAGTGAATTTCACGATTCATGCCTTCCTCCGTTGAAGTTCAATTTTAAATTTTCAATTGAAAATTTGAAATTGTCAATTGACCATTGCACCGAAGTCTCAACCGAAATTCGGTTTGGCAATCTCAAGCCACAATAAATATAAACAAAGAAGACGGCGTGTCCAAGCGAATTTTGCAGCTTGGGCGTTTGCAACTTTGCCCAAAATTTTGTATAGTGGACTGGCTGTTCCGAGCCATCAAGTTTAAGGAAACTGTCATTCAGGAAGAATCTTTTTTATTTCGAGCACTTGATTTGGTTTCAAAAAAGATGCTTCCAGCATGACATTTTACTTGGAAGCCTCTTCACATTCAAAAAAATTTTTCGGTCATGAGCACAACCCAAACGAGCTTAAAAACTGTGCAGCACACCATTGTTCCCATCACCGTCTTGCGGCGAAGCTTGCTGGCCACGCTGGCACAAAACCACCCCTTCTTGCTGGAATCGTTAATAGCCAGCTTTGAGGAGATTGCAACCGAACTTTTCGAGGCGATAATCGGCGAGGGAGTAATCAAACTCAGCTTTACCGAGTTTGAGCAACTCGAGCGGCGCTATATCGAAACGGTGTGGAGCACAACACTGCGCGTAAAGCCGGAATATCGCGACATTGCGGCTTATCCCACGACCAGTGTGAGCCAGGCCACCGAATATTTTACCGCACGCTTGTGTGAAGATATACACGCGGCGTTTATGCGCGCGCGGCTCAAAAGCTCACTCATGCCCAAAGAGAAACTCGAGGCACTGCGCGGCATGCTGCTGACGCGCCATCTCGATGCACGCCTGAAAAAATTTTTTATGAGCAGCGAAGTAAAAACTTCTGAGGGTGTGACGTTTCAAGGCAAAGGATTTCGCTCGATGGGGCAGGAGGCGATTTATGCAGCGGCGTTGCGCCTCAAACGCGGCGAAGATTTTATTCATGATGAAAAATATTTCGGCGATTATGTTGCACCAATGATTCGCGATCTCGGGCTGGCGCTGGCGATGGGACAAAAGCCTTACGACGTGATGGCGGCGCAAATGGGCAAAGCCGGCAAGCCGACGGACGGCAAAGACCTGCACATCGGCGATTTCTCTTGCGGCATCCTCCCTCCTGCTGCGCCGATCACCATCAGCAGTGGCTCGGCGTGTGGCATCGGCTTCGCGCTGAAAGGCACCGACCAGGTGATGATCAACTGCATCGGTGAGGGCGGAACCTCTGCCGGCGAGTGGCACGAAGTCATCAATTTCGCGGCCGTACAAAACATGCCGATTGTGTTCATCGTACAGAACAATCAAACTGCGCTTTCCACGCCGGTACGAGAGCAAAGCGCAGCGCTCAATTTCGCGCAAAAGGCCATCGGTTACGGCATGCGCGGGATCACCATTGACGGCACCGATCCCGAAGAAATTTTTGCTGCGGTTACTGAAGCGGCAGAAACTTGCCGCGCCGGCAAAGGGCCGGTACTTGTCGAAATGATCGCTATGCGTATGTGCGGCCACGCGCATCACGACGACATGCTCTACTTCGGCAAAGAGCCAGATCAATTTCTCGAATACGTGCCGCCAGATAAAACCGCCGGCGGTTATGTCGATGCTAAAAAGTATGCTTATTGGTATCAAAAAGATCCGATCAAGTATTATCGAAATCAGTTGATGGACGAAGGTGTGCTCGACGAACCGGCATGGCAGCAAATGGTTGCCGAAGTTGAAAAGGAGATCGAAGCCGCCGCGCGAGAAGTGATTGCTGCGCCGTGGCCGAAACCGGGACTTGCCGGCCATCCGGTTTTCACAGGTGGTGAATGGCAAACGCACCGCGAGCTGTTGGCCGAACGCCAATTCGTTTTTCCCGCGCCAAAAATTTGGCACTCGAGTGAACCATCCGGCGTGCAATTTGACTCAAATGGCAAAACGTTTTGGCAGGCCATTGTCGAGGCGTTGGTCGAAGAGATGCGGCGCGATCCGAATGCCTTCATGCTTGGCGAAGACATCGGCGGCGACTACGGCAATGCGTTTGTCATTCTCAAATCCATGTTGGGTGAATTTGGCGAGCGCATGCTCAACACGCCGCTGGCGGAAGCCGCGATCATCGGATGCGCCACCGGCGCGGCGCTGGTTGGCAAACGCCCAATTGCGGAAATTCAATTTAATGATTTCATCGCCAGCGGTTTCAATCAACTCGTCAATAACGCGGCGAAGATTTATTATCGCTGGGGGCTCCCGGTGCCGATGACGATTCGTTTGCCGTGGGGCGGGTTGCGCAACGCCGGGCCGTATCACTCACAAAACACTGAGCCGTGGTTTTATCGCACGCCGGGCTTGAAAATCGTTTGTCCCTCCACCCCACGCGAAGCCAAAGGTCTGCTGAAAGCGGCGATTCGCGACGACAATCCGGTGCTATATTTGGAACACATCGCGCTCTATCGTCTCGCTTCGATTAAACAACAATTGCCGGAAGCGGGCGAAGATTTTCTTCTGCCGATCGGTGCTGCCCATCTCAAACGCGAAGGCAATGATCTCACGATGATCACCTACGGCGCGTACGTTCACCGTTGTCTCGCTGCCGCCCAAACGCTGGAAGAGCAAAACGGCATCTCCTGCCAAGTGCTCGATCTCCGCTCGCTCATGCCGCTGGACAAAGCCGCGATTCTCGACTGCGCACGCCAAACCAGCCGCGTGTTGATCGTGCAGGAAGACTCTAAAACCGGCAGCATCGGCCAATCCATCGCCTCGATCATCTCCGAGGAATCCTTCGAATATCTCGACGCTCCGGTGCGCGTTTTGGGCGCGCTGGATACGCCGGTGCCGTATAGCCCGCCGCTGGAGGAGTTCTTTTTGGTGGGGCAAAAGCAGATTGAGGAGGCGGTGAGGAGATTGATACAGTATTAAACTCGTAACTTGCTTTTCTGCAAAAATGTGGCAAGCTATCTATGTCAAATTAGTTTTTCTGTGAGGGGTCTGATCGCACCGAAACGATCACAGCAACGAGGCACGCAATTAACAACACACTGTACTCAACGCCGTTGCGTCCGGCCCCGACGACGAACCAGCCTTCTTTTCCATGCACCAAGATAATGCCCATGATCAACTCGACGATGAAGAGCGTTGTTACGGGAACGACGTACCATCTGAAAATCAAAGCTGTTGCTCCCACCAATTCGTAAATTGTCACGCCCCACGCCCAGGCAGAGCCGAGCGGAAAGCCGGCTTGATCGAGAAACCCGCCAAAGCCGCCGACACCGCCAAGTGCGATTCTCGCGATGCCGTGAATACCCAACAAAATAGCAAGGGCAATACGGATGATGATCATGCCTTTGTCTTCGGCCACCAGAAATTTATTAAATGGGTGCTTCTTCATTGTCCGACTCACAGGCAAAAGAAATGCATAGAGCACGACAATGCGGAAAGGTCAATAAATTCATTGTTGAATCTCTCCCTCACAAATTCCTCATCCAACTTTTTCGCAACGCAAGCTGCTTCTCCGTGGCGTTGGGATCGATCTCGAAAACGTGGCGGTTGGCCTGCTCTTTGGTGAACACTTCCAGCTTGAAGGTCATTTCCTTTTCGTCGCGCTCGACAGCGAGTTCATACCTTTGGCCGGACTGCAAAGAACTCAGCTCCTGGCCGATTTCTTGAATGGTTTCCAGCTTGACCGGCTTGCCATTATATGTGAGCACGATGTCGCCGTCGCGCAGGCCTTGTTCTTGCATCTGCGGGGTGACGTTGAACAAAACGATCCGGCCTTCATTAAGAGTCAATCCCAAACCGAGCGTGGGCACTTGTTTGCCGGTGCGAACCTCTTCGGCGTATTTGATGCCGAGCTTGCTGTAATATTCGGCAATCGGCAGCGGTTCCGCATTTTTGATATACCGGTCAAAAAAGTCGGCAATTTCGGGATGCGTCATCGCGACGAAGACATCGAAAAACTTTTTCTCGGGAAAGGCGCGCTTGGGGCCGTAGGTTTTTGCAAGTTGGTTGATCACCTCGCGCAGGCCGTGCTTGCCGTTGGAAAGCTCCAGCAGCCGAATATCCAGCAGCCCGACGATGATCGCGCCGCGGTGATAGATATTGCCATATTGCTGCTGTCCCTCAGGCGCGTAGGAAGTGAGCGCC
>JBOHQZ010000485.1:0-5314 GCA_050732275.1 bacterium | reverse complement strand
AACGGATAATGGCGATTTTTCAACTCTCGTGAAGAGCCGAAGCATTTCAACTTGCCTTTTGTCTTTAGTAAACATCAAATGGCCGCCTTGAAGTGAAAAGGTTGCTTTTCACTCTATATACAACGGCTATCTGACAAAGTCAAGTAAAATTCGCATTTAAATTCACGTTAATTTATGAGTAGCCGATACTCATGTTTTACCAAAAAATAACGTAAAGCGCCAGTGTCAGCACAATAACCGTCGTTCCCAGCCACACGACCGCGGGCGCGGGCCGCATGTCAAATTCTTCGCGGACGGGCAACGTGGCCGGCGTGGATAAAGGTTTGGCCAAAGTGAGTGCCGTCATCACGGCGATAATGGCGATAAACGTGATGGCGATGCGATTCAGAAAAGCAATCTCAGGAAAAAAATCCGCAGGGAGTCATAGAGAAGTAGGCAAAGCACCAGCGCAGCAACGCCGGCGCTCGCGGGCGCGCGATGCACGAAAAGGCCGAACACAAACGCTGCCAACACGCCCGGCGAGAGAAAACCTTGAAACTCTTGAATGTAGTTGAAAATGCCTTGGAATTTCGGATTCGCCAGTTGCGGGGCGATGAAACAGCCGAAGAGCGCGAAGATGGCCGTGGTGATCCGCCCCATTGTAATCAACGAACGCTCGGAGGCGTCCTTTTTCCAATGGCGCTTGTACAAATCCATTGTGAATACCGTTGCGGCGGAATTGAGCATGGAGGCCAAAGTGCTGATGACAGCGCCGGCAATGGCGGCGAAGATGAATCCGCGCAAACCGGTGGTGACGAGATTCTTGATCAAAAGCGGATAAGCGGCGTCTGTTGTCGCGGTGAGCTGATCTTTATAAAGCTGAAAAGCCATAATGCAACGTGGATATTTTAACGCTCAATTTATTTGCTCATGCTGCAACAACTGACACAAATAAGAACTGGCTTGCTTTGATGCCGTTCAGCGCTGCTTTATTGACTTTTAATCTGAATGCGCGTCTCACACCTTCTCCGGCACGACATACGGCTTGCGATAGTCGCGCGTGAGCATGCGATCGGCTTCCGCATCTCCCGAGAATTTTTCCTTCGCACCATCGAATTTAAGCTCGCGGCCGAGGCGATATGAAATATTGGCGAGATGCGGCAACGCACTGGACAAGTGGCCCGCTTCGATGTCGCACGTCAAATCTTCCCGCTTGCCCGAGCGCAGCGCCGCGATGAAGGTGTGGAAGTGTGGACTGTCGCCGCTGCCCGCGAGATTCATAGGGTCGTACTTTTCATCCGCGCCCGGATTAGAACTGGGGCCTGGCTCGTTTTTGCGGCCAAAGAAAGTTTGCCAATTGCCGCCGGAATCGATCTGCATCCAGCCTTCGCTGCCGTAAAAGAGATTGCCGATCGTTTGCGCGCCGCTGGTTGACACTTGCCATTTGCCGTTGGCCGTGACCATTTCTGCTTTGGTCACTTCGCCTTCGGCATTGGTGAACAGACCGCGCGTGGCAAATTCGAAGATCGTACCATCGGCATATTCGAAAATCGTCGTCTGCGTATTCGGCGTTTCTTGAGATGAATCATAAATGAAATTTCCGCCGAACGATCTTACTTTCACGGGATATTCATTTTTATTCAACCCCCAACGCGCAATGTCGAATTGATGCGGGCCTTGATTGCCGGTATCGCCGTTGCCGTAATCCCAATGCCAGTGCCAGTTATAATGAAAGCGATTGCGGTTGAATGGGCGATTGGATGCAGGTCCAAGCCATAAATCATAATGGACGCTGTTCAAATATTCCGCCGTATAAGCGGGTTCATAGTTTTTGCTCCCAAGCGTCAAAGCAAAAGTTTCTCCGGCAGCCAGCGCCCCATCCGGATAACGCCCAATGTTATTGCGTGGCTTGAAACAAAGCCCGCGCGCCATGAAGATTTTTCCGAGCTTGCCTTCGTGAAGGAAGCGCATCGCCGCGGTCGCATTTCTACCGGAGCGATTCTGGCAGCCGACTTGCACGAGACAATTGTATTTGCGCGCGGCTTCGACCATCTTGCGGCCTTCCCAAACATTGTGGCTGCACGGCTTCTCAACATAAACGTGCTTGCCGGCTTGACACGCCCAGATCGTGGCGAGCGCGTGCCAATGATTGGGCGTGGCGATGCCGACCGCATCGATTTCTTTGTCGTCAAAAACGCGCCGCATGTCGTGCGCCGTTTCGGGTTTGTAGCCGTGCGCTTTTTCGATCTCGACAACGCGTGAGGCAAAAAGATTTTCGTCGGCATCAACCAGTGTTTTAATATGGACGTTTTTAATCTTGGCAAAATTATCGACGTGCGCCATGCCGCGGCTGCGAATGCCGAGGATCGCCAGATTGATGCGATCGTTGGCGCCGATGATATGGCGCCCGATCGCCGGCGCGGGAAAAGACGATAACAACGTCCCGCCCGCGATCACACCGGCAGCAGCTTGGGTGCTGCGCGTTAAGAATTCGCGCCTGGTCAGGTCTTTTTTTGATGACATTTGAATCCGTCCTTTCTTTAAAGAAAAATTTGTGCTTTTTCGGCAAACTTTTCCCAACGAATAGAAACAACGCAACGGATAAAAATTTTTAGATTGATAAACTTTCTAAACGCGGATGCCTCGGATTTCGAGGTCATTTTTGCCGAAATTGGCGACGATGCCAATCTTCAAACCCAATGCTCGCAAATAGGATTGGATTTTGGCGATGTCATAAAAGTCAATTTTTTCGTGAAGCGCTTTGATATCGCAGATCATACGATTTTCAATCAACAAAGGCTTCATTTTGAAGACACTGATGAATTCACCATCATAGTTTTCGTGAATTACCTTCTCCTTTTCTGTAAAAGGAATGCGTTCGATCTCGACTTTTTGCAAACCGAAATTTACCAGCAAACCTAATTGCATCTGCCAGAGCTTTAGTTCAGAAATGATTTGAACGTAATTGGGTTTGATAAAACCGGACTGTAATGACTTCAATTCTAGAATGATCTTGTTGAAAGTAATCAGATCGGCTTTAAACTCCCGCACTTTGAGAGCACGATGCAGGAGCGCTTTTCGTTCCTCCGATCGATGCTCTAGCCCCTTTTTATCAAAACGCCGCTGAAGAGCCTTGTGATAAGCCGGCTCATCGTATCCAACACCAAGCGAGTTGTGTACATCAAAGAAGCATCCGATCAATTCACGCGTCAAGTCTTCATAAATTAGCTCCATTTTCTTACCCTCCGTGTTTTAGTTTTTTTCATCCGTTGCGTTGTTTCTATCCGTTGGGGTAATCTGTTTTCGATAGAATCATTTTTCGTTTCGACTCGTCCGCGCTGAGTTATTCACTCAATTAATGCGGTTTACAGCCTCCACCCGCGTCAGTCGAGTTGAGCGCTGCGGTTCTTTGCGCGGAATTAAATACGAAAACACCACATACACCAAAACATTTGCTACCAACGCCCAAAATCCATAATGAACGCCCAGCGGATTTTGCGGCACACCGGCGGAAATAGCCAGTGGAATTAAAACCGCCAATCCGCTGAGAATACCGGCAATCGCCGCGACGGCGGTGCCGCGTTTGAACCAAAGAATGTCCGCCACCACCGGAAGCAATTGCAGACAAAACGCCATACTGACGATTCCCAGCCGCACGAGCATCGGCAGGCTTTCAACGAAGAGCACGATAAATAACGCGAGCATCGTCGTGACAAAAATCACCACGTGGCTCACCGCTAGAACTTCTTTCTGGCCGGCTGATTTTCGCAGCAGCCCCTTGTAAAAGTCCTTCGCGAGAATTGCGCCGAGAGCGTGCAAATTGGAGTCGGCCGTCGACATAGCGGCAGCGATGATGGAAACCATGAATAAAGTCGAGGCCCACAACGGCAGATAGATTTTCACGATTCGGATGAAAACCTCGTCCGCATTGGCCAAATCCGGCAGCAGCACTTTGCCGCCCAACCCGACCAGCATGATTCCGAAAAGATAGGCCGCAGTTAAGCAAACCGCAAAGATAAGAGCCGCGCGGCTCAAATCGCCAGAAGAACGCGCCGCGTTATAACGCAGCCATTGGGCCGGAGAAAGCATCGAGCCGATGGGCGCGATCAGCGTGAAAGTCAACAACATCGGTATGGAGAAAAAACCACCTTGGCCAGGCACGGTAAGAAACGCTTCGCCGCTCTCGGCAATCTTTTGGAAAAAATTTTCACCGACGGCGTCGACCGTTACCACGCCGCCCCAAATCATTCCGCCGAGCAGCAATATTCCCTGATAGACATCCGTCAGCGCCACACTGCGCATCCCGCCCAAATGCACGTAAATCATGGTTACGCAAGCCAAAATCACCGCGCCCCATTTCCGGTTCACTTGGCCGTCGGTGATGACGTCAAAAAGATAGCCGCCGGCTTTGATTTGCAGCACGATGTAAGGAAGAACGTAAAGAAATCCGATGAGACAGACCAAAAAATTCAGCAGCCGGGAAGGAAAGTAGTGGCAGATGAAATCCGAAGGCGTTACGAGCTCATGCTGATGGCTCAATAAGCGCACGCGATTGCCGACAATCCGGATCATCGCCGCGGCAATCGGAACGTTGAGTGAGAACAAAATGAACGGCAGCCCGAATTGGAAAACCATGCCGGGCGTTCCCATCAGCGCAAACGCCGAAAAGAACGTGGCCATAATCGTAAACGCGGTCACAAACCATCCCTGCCGGCGGCCGGCAAGAAAGAAATCTTCGGCGCCGCTCTTTCGGGCACGGATGCCGAGCCAGCCGATGGTCATCAGCACGGCGAGATGGCCGGTCATGATCACCCAAACGATCACGCTTCACCTTCCTTCCAGACGAGAAAATAAGCCGCGATCAAAATGCTCACTTGCACCGCGCCCCAAAACACCGCCCAAAGATAAAGCGGCGGAAATCCCAGCACTAACTCGGTGCGGTTGACCAACAAAATCCCTGGGCCGTTGCTAAAGAGATAGGCCACGATGTAACCGAGCGTCAAAGTGATCGCCCATTTTTTCTTGGTCATACAAAATCCGTGAAATGAATTTTTTATGGGAAAACTATTATAAGCAAGACTATTTTTCAATCAATGGTTTTGCCCTTAATCGTTTTGCCTTTCAGAATTTGCCAGATGAGTTGATCTAATCTTTATTCCACTTTGTTCAGAATGACGCGCCGCACCCGCATCTTCGCCGACTTGTCGTTGTCCGTCAATCCGAAAATCAGGCGATTCTCTTCATTTGCTGTCAGCATCACATTCATCAAGCTGAACATTTTGAATTCGCCGTTTGTCGCCTGGATCGTTCCAACGAACTTGTTTTGTTCATCTTT
>JBOHQZ010000484.1:0-5320 GCA_050732275.1 bacterium | reverse complement strand
CTACCGTTTTGAAATTCTCGGTCGCGGCGAATATCGCAATAAAGTCTGGCCGCAGCTCGCGTTGTCTATTGACAGCGGCAAGCCCGACACGCTGACCATCAACTCGGCGGTGTTTCGCCTGTTTCGACACGAGCGCCGGGTAACGGCCGGGCCGCACACGGTTACGCTCGCCTTCACCAATCCCGGTGACGGCCGCCAGCTCATTATCGATCAACTGCACGTGCAATTGATCGACACCGCGGCAACACCGCCGCCGGTCATCGCCGGCATCGCCGTGTCGAACCTCACAAATTCGGCGGCCACGCTTACCTGGAAAACCGTCAAGCCCACCGCGGCGCAAATCGAGTACGGCCTTGCCACGAACTACGGCGCGCTCACGCCGCTGGATTTCTGCCGCGACACCACGCATGTTGTCACGCTTTCCGGCCTGACTCAAAACACCACGTATCATTTCCGCGCGCGCGCTCGCGATGCTGCGGGCAAATTGGCGGTCTCGCGCGATACCACGTTTACGACATTGGCGGACCGCCGGCCGCCGCTCATTTCCAGCATTACGGTGGCAAAGCGCACGGCGGCCTCGGCGACGATCACCTGGAGCACGGATGAGCCGGGCACCTCACAAGTCGAGTTCGGATTGACGGCAAGTTACGGCCGCGTGTCGCCGCTCAATCCGGCATTGGTCAAGCAGCACGAAGTGATGCTGCCGAATCTCGCCCCGTTCACGACCTTCCACGCGCGCGTCAAATCAACCGATGCTGCCGGCAACACCGCCTTGAGTCCTGATTTCACTTTCACGACATTGCCGGCGGTCGAGCGTCTCGCCAAAATCAGCGGCGATAGCCAGACGGGCAAGCCGCAAAAGCTGCTGGCCGCGCCGCTCATCGTCAAAGTGCTCGACACCGCCGGCACCGGAATGAGCAACATCAGCGTCGCCTTTCGCATCATCTCCGGCGGCGGCAAAATCATCAACGCGAATGCATGCGACAGCGCGGCATGTGTCATCACGACCAAGCCGGATGGCACCGCAGCGATCAACTGGGAGCTTGGAAAAACCGGCGCGCAAATCGTCGAAGCCAGCGTCGTTGACCGGCCGGATTTGGTCGCGCGTTTTACCGCGCAGGTCGATCTCACCGGCGTCGCGGGCGAAGATGAGCAGGCTTTGCCAGCGGCCTTCGCGCTGCGCCATCATCCCAATCCGTTTCGCGAGTCCGCGCAATTCGAGATCGCTTTGCCGGCGCCGGGCCACGTCGCACTCAAAATTTTCGACGTGCAAGGCCGCGAAGTGGCGACACTTTTTGACGGCGCCAAAACGGCCGGGCACTTTTCGCTGAATTGGAATGGCCGGGGCGGAGCGAATCGTGAAATTGCCGCAGGAACTTATTTCGCCGTGTTGCGATACGAAACCACTGCCTCCTCTGGCTCGCAAAATTTTACTGAAAAAAGGCAGGTCCTGTATTTGAAGTAGCGTGCGAGGTCATGCTTTATTTATTAATGGGGAAAACGTAGCGCAGCCATCTTGATTGTAAGCAAGATGCTCAATGTTACTAGCTTTTCAAACATGCTTTTCCTCTGTAGCAAAAACTCCTTGCATGTCAGGGTGTTATCTTTTATATTTAATATTAAGATTTCGACAGTCAAGTTTTGTTTTCGCTTCAGGCTTAGCCCAAAAGAGCGGGCTTGCAAAGCGTATTTTTCAATTTATTTTTGCAGGAGTTTGTAATCATGGAAATGATGAAGAAGATGCGCGAAAATACGCACATCGTTCTTGGTATTTTATTGCTCGCATTCCTCGGGTTGATCGTGGTCGAATGGGGGTCGGAATCGACGATCTTTCGCCCGAAAGAGCAAACCGGCGTGATCGCGACGATCAACGGCCAGGATATTCATTACGAACAATTTTATCGCGCTTACGAGCAGCAGCTCGAGCAATATAAGCAGCAAACCGGGCAGGAGCCGGCGGAAAATCAGCTCGATTATTTTCGCAACCAGGTGTGGGAAAACATGCTGCGCGAGGTGCTGGTGACGCAGGAGATCGAGAAGCGCGGCATCAAGGCGACCGACAAGGAAATCGTTCATTATATCTACAACGAGCCGCCGGAGATCATCAAGCAGAATCCCACGTTTCAGCAGAACGGCCAGTTTGACAACGCCAAATATCAAGCGGCGCTCAACGACGCCGGCGCCGATCAATTTTGGCGCCAGGTCGAGAGTTACCTGCGCGCTTCGCTGCCCTACCAAAAGTTTCAGGATGAATTTGACGCCACCGCCGTTGTAACGGAAAGCCAGGTGCGCAACGATTACGTGAAGCGCAATCAAAAAGCCACGGCGCGCTACATTTTCTTCAATCCGGAAAATTACCGCAAGAAAGCCAACGATGCCAGCGGCCAGATTCCGGTTGAAAAGGACGCGATCGGGAAATATTATAAAGAGCACGAGCAGGAATTCAAAGAGGCCGAGAAGCGCAAGATCGATTACATCATTTTTTCCAACCAGGCAACGCGCGCCGATTCCGACACCGTGCGGTCGTTGGCCGCGGATATCTTGCGCCGCGCCAGGAGCGGTGAAGATTTTGCCCGGCTCGCGCAGACCTATTCCGAGGATGAATCCAACCGCGACAAGGGCGGCGATCTCGGTTTCTTCAAGCGCGGCGCGATGGTGAAACCTTTTGAGGACGCGGCTTTCGCTGCCAATCCTGGCGATATTGTCGGGCCGGTGCAGACGACTTTTGGCTTGCACCTCATCAAAGTCGTAGCCAAGAAAAAAGAAAACGACGAGAACAAAGATAAAAAACAAAAGGAGGGTGAAGGCGAAGAAATGGTGCAGGCCAGCCACGTTTTATTGAAGTTTCAACCCTCGCGCCAGACGATCGATGCCGCGAAAGATAGCGCGGATTATTTCGCCGCGCTCGCCAAAGAGACCGGCTGGGAGGCGGCGCTGAAGACCGAGCAGCTTACCGCGCAAGCCAGTCCGTTTTTTGACGAAGGCAGCGGCTTCGTGCCGGGCGTCGGCGTCAAGCGCTCGGTATCGTATTTTGTGTTCAGGAGCAAGGTTGGCGACGTCAGTGAGGCGCTCGAGGTGCCGCAGGGGTTCCTCGTTCTGCGCGTCGCGGAAGTGCAAGCCGATCGCATCAAGCCGCTCGAAGAAGTGCAGGCGCAGATCGAAAATATTTTGCGCCTCGACAAGCTGAAAGACCTCGCCTTTGAGGCGGCCAAGGCAGCGCGGGTCAAGCTCGACCAGGGCATGACGCTCGAAGATTTGGCGGCGCAAGATTCGCTTGAGATTAAAACCGCCGAGCCGTTTGCGCGTAACGGCTTCATTAGCGGCCTCGGCAGGGATTCGAATTTTATCGGCACGGCGTTTTCCTTGCAGCCCAATCAGATTTCACCGGCGGTGAAGGGCACGCGCGGCTCTTATCTGATTCAATTATTGAATCTCGATCCGATCGACGAAGCGGATTTTCAAGCCAGGAAAGAAACGATCCGCGAAGATCTGATGAGCCGCGCCAAGCAGAGCGCTTTTACAGAATGGTATACCCACATTAAAGAAAAGGCCAATATCAAGGATTACCGCGATATGTATTTCTAAAAGCCGATTTTCCCCGCTAAAAAACCAGACTCCCGCAGAGATATTTTCTGCGGGAGTTTTTGTTTTTAGGCGGCTGGTCAATTCAATAAGTTCAGCGTCCGGACGGCCCTCCCACAATTGAGGTATAACTGAGGCACCTACTTGGTTTTGTAATGCCTCAGTCACAGGGGGAAAATCGTAGCGCAGTCTTCCAGACTGCAGACAAGATGTCTGCGCTACCCCCCTTCACTGAGGGAATACTTGGTTTTTCATTTTCCACTTGACTTTTCGGTAAAATTGTAGGATATTGAGCTTGTAATCATACCATAATGGGAGTCAGCTTGATGCCCAGCCTTGATCTGCAGCTCGGCTCCCCTTCTCAGCACAAAATATCTGGAAATTCAGGCAGAAGCGGAAGGGAGGTGGTGTGGAAAAACGATACACCGGCGCAATTCTTTTTGCTCTTGCGCCAAAGCACCAACGGAACAAGGAGGCGCCATGAAGCAACATCGTTTGGGTTCAGTGATCTCTGGCAGTTTGGGATTGGGGGCTATTTTAGCCATTCTTGCAACGCGTCCAGTTTTCACCCCATCGCCGGACGGAACACCGGTGAATTTCAAGATCGCTTTTATCGGCGATCAGAATTTGGGGGCGAATGCCGTGGCGGTTTTGAACCTCATTAAATCCGAGGGAGCGAGCGCCGTGGTACACTCCGGAGATTTCGAATATGACGACAATCCCGCCGCGTGGGAAAATCAAATCAACAGCGTGCTCGGCCCCGATTTTCCCTATTTCGCTTCCGTCGGCAATCATGACAGGAAAAGATTCTACGGAACGAACGGCTATCAAGCGCTCATGGCCGCGCGAATGAACCGGCTCGGCATAAGCTGGGACGGGGATTGGGGCGTAAAATCATCATTTAAATATCAAGGCATTTTTTTCCTCTTAACTGGTCCGGACGTGTTAGGCTCCGGCCACGATATTTATATCAGAGACAAACTGGCCGCCGACTACTCGATCTGGAGCATTAGCAGTTGGCATAAGAATATGCGGCTCATGCAGGTGGGTGACCAGTCTAATCAAACCGGATGGGGCGTTTATGAAGAGTCGAGAAAGGGAGGCGCAATCATCGCGACAGCACACGAGCACACTTACAGCCGGACGCATCTGCTCAGCAATTGCCAAAATCAAACCATTGCCAGCACTTCCGACACATTAGTTCTCAATCAGGATCAGCCCGGTACACCCGAAGACGAGGGCACATCGTTTGTCTTTGTCTCGGGTTTGGGAGGCCGAGACATTCGCAATCAAAACTTAAGCGGGGATTGGTGGGCCAGTATCTACACCTCAACTCAGGGAGCCGCCTTTGGCGCTCTTTTCGGAGTCTTCAACGTCGAGGGAGTGCCGAATAAGGCGCACTTCTATTTTAAGGCCATCAATGGCGCGGTGCCGGATAGTTTTTATGTGATCAGCAACTTGAAGCCGCCACCGCCGCCGGTCATCTCGTCCTTTATGCCGCCCCAAGGACCGTATGGAACTGAGGCCACAATCGCGGGCAGCAATTTCACCGGCGCCTCTGAGGTAAAATTTAACGACGTCGCTGCCGGCGGTTTTACCATCGTTTCCGAGACTGAAATTCGCGCCACGGTCCCGGCCCGCGCCAGCACCGGAAAAATCAGTGTGACCACCTCTGGCGGAACCGCCACCAGCACTGCTGACTTCGCGGTGACGCCACCACTGCCGCCAATCATCGTTT
>JBOHQZ010000483.1:0-5329 GCA_050732275.1 bacterium | reverse complement strand
GGATGAAGTCAGCTACAAGCTTAATTTTATGGAAAAATTCTCGCAGCAGCAATTGGAAATACGACGGGGACTGCTGGCTCTTGGCAATAAGTAAAAAAACGAGGTGCTGTCATGAAAAATACCGTCTTTTCATTTCGTTGGCTAATTGTGCTGATCTTTGGACTCGCGTCATCAACGCCGGCCCAATATTTCAGTCTCGAAACGCCCAAAATCTATTCCCCCGGTGAAAAAGTGGTGGTCAACCTTTCTTCGCAGGGAGTTAGCGGCTCGATCTTCTTTCGGGCTTACAAGATCGAGAATCCGATGGATTTTTTCCAGCGGCAGTCGGATCCGCACAGCCCGCAGCAACTGTTGAGCGTCCGTGAAACGAATGCAATCGACATTCTGCGCTCGTCGCGGCAGCGTTTGCAGCGCGATCAGCGCCAGGTGTTTCGCGACAACATGTCGCCGCAGACGCGCACGACGGTGAAAAATACGCTCGGCATTGAAACCTTCTCAGTGGGATCGCGCGCCAGCCGCTTGCTTTCTGTGCTCAAAGATTATTCGCTGCTGCAGACGTGGGAGATCACCGAATTTAAAAATCCCAATGAGTACGCTTACCGCGACGTTGATATCGATTTGAATGAACCTGGCGCATATTTGATTGAGGCGTTCAATGAGAAGCTGATGGCGCACACGGTTGTGGTGATCTCGAATCTCGGCATGATCACCAAAAGCTCGCCCGACGGCACGCTGATTTTCGTGACCAATAAAAAGACCGGCGAGCCGGTTGCCGAGGTGAGCTTGCGTCTCGTGCAGGACCGCAAAGAAAAAGCAGCGTTAGTTACAGACAAAAATGGCCTGGCGCATTTTGCGGTGGTGAAAGAAGAAGAAAATGAATCATCGCTGCTCTTTCTCGGCCAAAAAGAAAATCACTTCGTGCTTTCCGATCCTTATTATTGGGGCTTTGGCGAGACGCGGCAATTCGTCGTGCATGCTTACACCGAGCGGCCGATTTATCGCCCGCAGCAAATCGTTTATTTCAAGGGCATCGTGCGCGCCGCTGCGGAAGAAGGTTATGAAGTCTATGACAACAAAGAGATCGAAGTCAAAGTCAATGACGCGCGCGGCAATGAGATTTATCGCCAAACGCTCAAGACTAACGGCAACGGCACTTACAGCGGCGAGCTAACGCTCGGCGAAGAACCACCGCTGGGATCGTATGAGTTGACGACCTCGATTCCGGACGGCATCACCCATTACGCTTCTTTCAAAGTCGAGGAGTATAAAAAGCCGGAATACAAAGTCGAATTAAAAGCCGACAAGGAGCAATATGCCAACGGCGATTTGATCACGGCGACGATCAAAGCGGATTATTATTTCGGCAGTCCGGTGGCGAATGCGCAGGTGGATTATTACATTTTTCGCAGCCGTTATTGGCGGCCGTGGTGGTACGGCACCGAATACGCCTGGTACTATGAAGACGAAGCGCGAGACGATGAAAGCTTTTCCTATCGCGCCGAGCTGTTGGAGAGCAACACCGGCTATCTCGATGAAAATGGTGAGTACACGGTGACCTATCAAACCAGCAGCGCCACGGAAGATTATTCCTATCGCCTCGAAGCGCGCGTCGTGGATGCAAGCCGCCGGCAAATCATCGGCTCTAAGCAAATCGTCGTGACGCGCGGCTTGTTCATGGTTTCTACTTACACGAATAAGTATGTTTACGCGCCCGGCGACGAAGCGATTCTCACCATCAAAACCGAAGATTTTAAAAACAATCCGGTTTCCACGAAAGTTTTGGTGGAAGTGTATTCGCGCGAGTGGAGGTCGGGCATCGGCTGGCAGAACAGCAAGAAAATTTATTCGCAGTCGATCAACACCGATGCCAGCGGTAACGCCGCAGCCAAATTCAAGACGAGCGAAGGCGGCTATTATTTTATTTCGGCCAACAGCGTTGACAGCCGCGGCAACAAAATTTCAACGGAAGATTATTGCTGGGTCAGCTCCGGCGCGGGTTATTACAGCTATGAATCAAAGGGTATCGAAATTATTCCCGATAAGCCGAGCTATCAGGCCGGCGAGACGGCGCACGTGCTCGTCATCTCGCCGGTGAAAAATGTTTGGGCGCTGGTCACCTCGGAAGGCCCGACGATACTTAACCAGCAGGTGGTGAATATCAAAGGCACTTCGCAGGTTGTCGATATAAAAATCGAGGAAAAGCATCAGCCCAATTTTGCCTTTGCGGTGGCGGTGTTGGCGAATGACGAATTTTATTCCGGCAGCAAGAATGTGATCGTGATACCGCAAGCGAAATTTCTCAATATCGAGATCAAAACCGACAAAGACGTTTATCGCCCGCAGGACGGCGGCGAGCTGACGGTCAAAGTCACAAACAAAAACGGCGACGGCGTTGCCACCGAGCTGTCCGTCGGCATCGTTGACGAGAGCATTTATGCGCTGGCGCCGGACATGACGCGCGATATCAAAAAGGTTTTTTACAGCAAACGCTACAATCGCGTGAGCACGCACTCTTCCGTCTATTTCCGTTTCTACGGCTATTCGCGCAGCCTAAGTTCGGCTTATGCGGCAAAAGCTGAAAACGCCTTCTCGCGCCGCAGTTTTGCCGATGTGAAAGCGGACAAATTCAAAGAGGCGCGCGTGCGCAAAGATTTCCGCGACACGATGTTTTGGCAGGCGCACGTGCGCACCAATGGCGACGGCATCGCCAAAGTCAAGATTCATTTTCCGGACAACCTCACGACGTGGCGCACCACCGTTCGCGCTATCTCCGAGCGAACCGAAGTGGGAGAAAAAATTCACAAGGTCATCGCGCGGCAGGATTTGATCGTGCGCATGGAAACGCCGCGCTTTTTCATTCAGGGCGACGAGCTGGCCATCTCGACTATCGTCCATAATTATCTTTCGCAGGATAAGCAAGTCAAAGTGAGCCTGCAAGGTGAGGGCATTCAAATCGATCCGGCCGGTGAGAAACTTATCGCGGTGCCGCAAAACGGCGAGAAGCGCGTGGATTGGACGGTGCGTACCAATAACGTTGGCACAGCGAAATTGACCGCAAAAGCGCTGACGAATGAAGTCTCGGATGCGATGCAGCTCAACGTACCGGTTCTTCCGCACGGCCTCAAAATGTCGGAAGCCACAGTTGTCGACATTGAAGAAGAGAACGCCGTACGCGACAAAACTATCGTCATTCCAAATGAGGCAAATCCGGCAACAGCCGAATTGTTCGTTTCGGTTTCACCATCGCTCGCGGCAACGCTGTTGACGGCGCTCGAGGATTTGGCAGGTTATCCGTATGGCTGCGTCGAACAAACGATGAGCCGGTTTTTGCCCACCGCTGTGGTGGCGTATACGGCGAAAAAACTCAATCTCAATCTAAAGCTGGAATTGATGAATGAGCTGCCGAAGATGATCGATAAGGGCCTCAAAGCGCTTTACAATTATCAACACAGCGATGGCGGCTGGGGCTGGTGGGAGAATGATGCGACGCATCCATACATGACGGCTTATGTCGTTTATGGTCTCGCGTTGACAAAACAAGCCGGCCAGAAAATTTCGGATGAGGTTCTGGCGCGCGGCGCCAATTCACTGGCACAACAACTTGTGCAGGCCAAGCTCTCACAGAAAGAAATTTCCGGACTCGGAAATGGCGGCGGCTCATACGAATTTATCGACGCGACGACGCAGGCGTACATGCTCTACGCGCTGCAAACCGCACAAAAAGCCGGCGTGAAAGTTGACGCGGCGCTCGATGCGCAGTTGGCCAAATTGCAAAAGGCCGACATCAACGATTACGCGCGCTCGCTGCTGGCAATGGTTTCATACAGCCAAAACAAAACCGATCTCGCCAATCAGCTCGCGACGCAGATCGAGAACAATTGCATTGAGACCGGCACGGCGTGTTCGTGGGGCGGCAAATCCTGGCACTACAACTGGCAGGATGATTACGTCGAGACCACGGCGTTTGCGGTGAAGTCGCTCGTGCAGGTGAAATACGGCAGCTCACGCATCAACAGCGGCATTCGCTATTTGCTCACGCAGAAGCGCGGCAACGCCTGGCGCTCCACCAAAGACACGGCGATGATCATTTTTGCGCTGGTCGATTATCTCGAAAAGAGCAAAGAGCTTGATCCGAATTACAAAGTGAAAATTTATCTTAATGACAAGCTCGTTTTCGAGAAGCAGATGACGAAGAACGAGGCTTTGATGCCGGAACAGTCGGTTCGCATCAATGGCGGCAACTTACGTCTTGGCGACAATCGCATTCGCATCGAGAAGGACGGCGCCGGCAAATTCTATAGCACGTTTCGCAGCGTTTATTATGCTGCCGGTGAAAACCTAAGAGCGAGCACCGCCGGCTTCGGCGTGAGACGCGAATATTACAAGCTGACGCGTGAACAGACTTCCGGCGGCATTCAATATGCTAAAACGCCTTTTAGCGGCACGTTGCGTTCTGGGGATGAAGTGTTGGTAAAAGTCACCGTCACTTCGAATACCGATTACGAATATTTCATGCTTGAAGATCCACTGCCGGCGGGTATCGAAGTGATCAAAGATGAAAGCGGCTACAACATCATTGGCGAATCGGCCTATCGCGGTCCGAGAGAGCAAGAATATGAAGGCGGGAGAGAGGGCGGCTATTGGTACGCCGCCAAAGAAATTCGCGATGAGAAAGTGGCGTTCTTTGCCACGCGCTTGCCGGCCGGCCGGCACGAATTTATGTATCTCCTCCGCGCCCAAATTCCCGGCGATTATCACGTGATGCCGCCGATTGCAAATTTGATGTACTATCCGGAGTATCAAGGCAATGGGAACGAGACGAGGGTGAGGATTATCGAATAAAGTTGCCGGATGCTTGTTGCTCGTGTTCTTGCTCATACTCGTACTCTTGCTCGTTTTGGGCATTGCAAAAGTGAGTAGGAGTACGAGTATCAAGTTTTATAGAAACCACGGCACGACATTATTCCCGAGTAACGACATCGCTTCTTTAGCCGCAGCGATTACCACACCATGTTGTTTGGTTTGCCCGGCAAGCTCCTTCCATTTATTCAATCCCTCAAAATGCCCCGGCAGAATCGTCTGCGTTGACTTGATCTCAAAAGGGTATAAGCGCCCGTTGCGCTCGACGAGCAAGTCGATCTCCAATCCATCGTTCGACCGCCAGTAATACATTTGTGGCGGTTCGCCGCGATGCTGAAAAACTTTCACCCAATTGGCGATAACCATCGTCTCGAAAAGGGGGCCGAACATTGGGCCTTTCATAAGCGGCTCGGCCTCGTGCAAACCGAGCAGAAAAGTCGCAATCCCCGTATCCATAAAATAAAGTTTT
>JBOHQZ010000482.1:0-5329 GCA_050732275.1 bacterium | reverse complement strand
CATTAGCCATGTACGTACGATTGGCCGGCAACGTCCATCAGGAGGTTGCCTCGGTAAACAACAACCTGGCGTTGACTTTCCACGAAGAAGGCAAGCTTGATAGCGCGGAAGCGCTTTACCGCCATGCCCTGGCCATCTATACAAAATTATACGGCGATGGACATTCTCAAATCGCCCGGGCGTTGAACAATCTCGCCTTTGTGTTGCATGATAAAGGTGAACTCGATGCCGCCGCCGGCCTTTTTCAACAGTCGCTGGAGATTCGCCGCAAGTTTTTAGGCAATGCTCACCCGGATGTGGCCCTGGCAATACATAATCTCGCCGGTATTTTGTATTATCAAAAAAAGCATTTGCAGGCGGAAGAAATGATACGCGAGGCGATTGCTTCCTGGGAAAAAATTTTGCCGCCAAACCATCCCAGCATGGCCAATTCACTTTTTTGGCAGGGCCGGATTCTGCTGGCTTTGGATGAGCCGCAAAAAGCGGAACAGCCTCTCCGGAAATCTCTTGCCATTCGTCAAGCCGTGTATGCAAAGGATCACGCCTCAATCGCCAAGGCGCAAGTCGAGCTCGGGAAGAACCTCTTGCAGCAACATCGGTATGGCGAAGCGAGCTCGTTGTTGCTCAACGGTTACGAAACATTGAAGACTTCACCCGGTGACCAGACCCAGAGCCTGCGCGAATGTTTGCAGTTGCTCATCAATTTATACGGGGCGATGAAAATGCGGGAGAAGGCGGCGCAATACGATTCACTTCTGGCCCTTTCTCAAAAACCAAGCCCATGAGTTAAAGTGAGCACGTTCATTCATCCTCGCGATCACCAATACAATAAGGCGGCGTTCTCTTCATCTACGTTCATTGGGTGATTCCTTATTTCCAATCAGGTCAACTGACCGGTCACTTATACACGATCTATTGCTCTGTCAAGTTGCAATAGTGACCGGTCAGTACATTTGACCCTTATTTTACGACCATCAGCTTCTTCGTCAGGTTCGTCGCCGCACCGTTCTCGGCGACGGCTTCGAGACGATAGAAATAAACGCCGCTGGCAACTCGTCCTCCCCGGCTATCGCGGCCATCCCAGCGCACAATGTGCTCACCGGCGGTTTTATTGCCGGATTCCAGCGTTTTGATCAGCGCGCCGCGCACATCATAAATCGCCAAAGAAATTTTCCCTGATCGTGGCAGGTTAAAGCGAATCGTCGTCGCCGAATTGCCGAAGGCGCTTTTATCGGAAAATGGATTCGGATAATTTTGTTCCAAGCTAAAAGCGCGCGGCAGCTCAGTTTGCTGCTCGTCGACTTTTACGGAGCTGCTCACGACGATGCGCACCGGCAACACGCTGTTGCCGCCATTGCTCACGATGTTGAGCTGTCCCTGATAATTGCCCTCGGCTAAACCCTGAGCGTCAAACGTTACCGTGATTGTTTGCGCTCCTCCCGGTGTGACGACACCGCTGACGGGACTGACCGTCAGGCGGCTGCGCGCAGCAGTAATGCTGATTTGTCCTGAGGTTTGTCCGGTCGCACCGGCATTGTCGGTGACGGTGAGGGTATAGGTGTAAGTTCCGGCTTGCGCATAAGCATGCGTCGCGGTTCTTTGCGTGCTGCTTGCGCCGTCGCCAAAATTCCAAAGATATTGGGTGATCTGGCCGTCCGGATCGGAAGAACCAGAGGCATCGAAGGTGACATTTTGATTTACCGCCGCCGGATTGGGTGAAACTTGCGCGCGCGCCATCGGCGGTTGATTGCTGCTGCCGGTGATCATCACCTGCCCTTGCGCTTGGCCGGTGGCGCCTTGGTTGTCCGTCACGGTCAATCGCACCGAGTACGTGCCGGGTTGCGAATAAGCGTGCGTTGCCACCTTCAGATTGCTCGTGCCGCCATCGCCAAATTCCCACCGATATTGAGTAATCTGGCCATCCGGATCGGAGGATTGCGAGGCGTCGAACGTGATCGTCTCATTCACCGTTGCCTGAGTTTTGGAGATGACGCCGATTGCAACCGGCGGCAGGTTGGCGACGCCAATTTTTGTTCCCTTGGCGCGAATCAAAAATGCGCCGTTTTGAAAACCGGCGCTGTTGTTGAGATTGACATAGCTGTTCGTGAGGGGGTTGAAATAAAAACTTTGATGAGGAACGGCGGCATCGACGTCCGTTCCGGCCGGAAACGGAATGGCGCGGGAAGCGCCCACGAGAATGGCGAAGGGCTCGCCGTCGCCGAAGACCAGCGGAAAGTTGAGCGTGGCAGTGTACCATCCGCCATTTGGCGCCGTGGCAAAGCTCAAATTCGCCTGCGTCAGGATATTGCCAAAAACATCCAAAACGGCGACATATACCGGATTGGCGGCGGCTGATTCCGTGCGCATGTAAAAATCAAACGCCTCCAAACGAAAACCGAATCCTGCAGGCGTAAAACGATTCAACCAAAAGAAATCATATAAGCTGTTGGGACCGAAGCCGAAGAAATCATCGGCGGTATTGTTGCCGTCGTCGTTCACGATCACATCAACGGCGGAAACGCCGAAAATTTCCGGCGACAGCGCGGGTGGCATGCCGGCGGCTTTGGCGGGCAAATTCGAGCCGGCGCTTTTTTCTGCACTGGCCATCGCAAGATCGAATTTCGGCAGCCTGGGAGTGAGACCATTTTCGGAACCCGATAAATGCGCCGTAAAGCCGTGGTTTTCCGGCGGTCCGGTCGCGGTGATGTTGAAGCTGAGATTCGCCGTGCCGGCATTGCCAAGATTGAACGTCGTCGACCGGATCGTCCCGGGCGGCAATTGTATGTTGACTTCCGACACGTTCACATTCAAAGCCGCGGCGCCGGCGCCGCCGGACAACTCGGCGCTGTAAGCGCCGCGTCCGTGCGTGCCCGCAAAAATCTTTTTCATGCTGGTATTCAGAATCAGCGCCACGACCTGCACCGTGGGCAAGCCGTTGTTGCACGGTTGCCAAACTTGCCCGGCATTATCGCTCATGAACACGCCGATGTCGGTGCCGATGAAAATCACGTTGGGTTGCTGCGGATGCACTTGCGCGCAATTTACCGGCACGTCCGGCAAGTTGTTGGTGATGTCCGTCCAATTGCCGCCGGCATTGGTCGATTTGAAGACGTGCGGCGTGCCATAGCCGGAGTACGTGAGATACACGGTGCGATTGTTCGAAGGATCGAACTCGATATCAGTCACGAAACGATCGGGCAAATTCGCGCCGGTCACGTTGGTGTAATTCGTGCCGCCGTTTTCGGTTTTGACGATTTGTGCCTTGCCTTGCTGCGGCGCCCTGGTGGCGAGCCAAATGATGTTGTCGCTGCCCTCTGCAATCGCAACGGCCACGATGGGCGCGCCACCACCGGTGCTGCTGATCGCCGTCCAGCTATCGCCTTGATTCGTGGTTTTCAACAAACGGTTGGTGCCCAACACCAGCGTATTGGGATTGTTGGGAGAAAGTTCATACGGCGCAAAAAACGCGGCGCCGTTCACGTCGTCCTGCGTGATGCCGTTCGAGCCGTCGGTGAAGCCGATGTCTTTGAATTGTCCCGTGACAGCGGTGAAATCGAAATTAAAATAGCGCGTCATGTTGACGCGATAAACGGAGGCATAAAACGTCGTGGGCGTATTGTAGTCAAAGTGCGAAGGCCCGCCGTCGCCGCTGGTAATATCGAACCAGTTGTTGCGATTGCCGTCGAACGAAGTCGGCGTGCCGTTGTCTTGCGAGCCGCCGAGCATGATGTTCGGATTCGTCGGATGCACCGCGAGATAATAGAACTGCGTCACGCCCAAATCGCGATTTAGAATGTCCCAGCTCGCGCCCAAATTGCGCGTGCGCGCGATGCCGCCGTCGCTGCCGTTATAAAGCGTGGGCGGATTGGTGGAGCGGTCGAACGCAAATACGTGATGATCAGCGTGTACATAAGGCAAGTTGTCCGGGTTTCGTCCGATCCAAAAACTGATTTGCGACCACGTGTTGCCGCCGTCCGTGGATTTGTAAATATCGAGGCCGGCGACAAAGACGGTGTTGGGATCGGTCGGGTGCACGATGATCGCGTTGTCATAGTTGCCTTGCCCGCCCAGCGGCGTTGTGTTGCCGCTTTGAATATTGCGCTGTGCGATGGACTGCGGCGTGGTCACTTGCGTCCAATTCTGGCCGGCATCCGTCGTTTTCCAAATGCCGAGCATGCCCTCGTCTTTGATATTCACGTTGTCGCCTTGTTTATGGCGATACGTGAACGAGGTATAGAGCACGTTCGGATTCGATGGCGCCATCGCCAATTCGATACGGCCATAACCTTGATTCTGAGTCGCGGGATTCGGCAGGCCGTTGGTCAATCGCGTCCAAGACTGGCCGCCGTTTGTGGATTTCCAAATGCCACCCGATTCGAAATAGACGCCGAAAGCGGCATAAACCGTATTGGCATCCGTCGGGCTGACCACCACGTCCGTCGGCATATTGTCAAAAGGAAAATTCGGAACCGGATCGATGCCCTTGCCAGAAGTCACATCCTGCCAGATTTCTCCGGCATCGGTCGATCTGAAAATCGCACTCACGCCGCGATCGGGCGTAGTTTCGGTGGGAAGAGGCATGTATTGCGGCACGGCCTCGCGCCCGGAGGCAAAAATAAGATTGGGGTTCGCGGGCGTCACCGCCAGTTCCGTGATGAAAGAAGTGTTCAAGCCGCTTGCGGGACCGATGCGCCTCCACGTTGCGCCGCCGTCCGTGCTCTTGAGCAAACCGCGGCCGGGCAAAGCGTCGCTCAGAAAAGCTTCACCGGTGCCTGCGTAAAGCGTATTCGGATCGCCGGGCTTAAACGCCAATGCCGAGATATTCAGTGTGACCAAATCATTCATCGTCGGCGACCAAGTCGCGCCGCCGTCCGTGGATCTCCACACGCCGCCGGAAGCCGAGCCGACATAAAGCAGATTCGGATTATTCGGATGCACCAACAAGCCGCGCAAGCGCCCGCCGATGTTGCCCGGCCCCAAAAATTCCCAATTCAATTGCGCCGCCGCAGACTTTGCGAGCGAAACGCCTTGGCTTTGTAATTCCGGAATCATGCGGTTGCGCATATCTTCCAACGCGCGAATCTCCGCGTCTTGTGGAATGAACCCGAACGGATATGTGCGTTGCTCTAAAAACCATTTTGCGCTCGCGGCTTTGCGCGCCACACCGCTGAGCTTGTTTCGAATGGGCAAGCCCTGCGAGGTGATGCCGGCCGCACCGTTGCCGGTGGGATTCGCTGCCGAGCCCCACCACCATGGCAGGGCCGCCAGCGCCGTCAGCAAGATTACCGCAGGCACCAAATAAATATATTTTTTTCTAATCATATCCCTC
>JBOHQZ010000481.1:0-5337 GCA_050732275.1 bacterium | reverse complement strand
TCGCTCGTCGAGACCGAGAAGCTCGATAATCGCCGGATGCGGATAGACTTCGATGAAAACATGAGATTTTTTGTTTTGAGAAATCGTGGACTTGGCATGTAACCATTCGAAGCTGCATCCAGAGAGTTGCTCGAATAGCATCCGGCTGATTGGTCCTGGACGATTGGCCGTCGGCGAATGCGTTCCGGCTTTTCGACTGATGTAAGCGCTTGTCACCATCCTGTCCGCCGCTCTTCGGCCCGTTATGAATTGCGGCCCGATTGGAATATCCAGCGCGATGACATTCGGCACGGCGCCGGCAATTTTTTTGCAAACCGCCAACAGCGCTGGAATATCCGGCTCACTCCCATGAACTTTAGTCGACCAATCAATTCCGCTGTTGTCGTTCATCCCACAAAATTCTTTGTATGAGCGCGCGACACGCAGCAGTCGTGGTCGATCACGCTTCGGAACCTTGACGAGCGCGACACCCGCAGGATGATGCGCGGTCCAGGCGGCGTCTACACCGAGGACAAATTTAGCCATGAAAGATAAATTGAAAATTTTAAATTGCAAATTTGCAATTTAAAATTTATTGCTACAAAGTCAAGTCCAGCGTTATCGAAAATCCGCTTGCTTTTTTCGCAAATTTGATGTTTTTTAACCAGCGACCAGAAACAAGCAACGAGCAACCCTACGGGTGTCGCCAGCAACAATTTACCAGCGCGAGGCTTTTATGAAAAAATTCGATATCGCTTCCGAAAATTTCATTGCCGAATCTCTCGACAACTGGACGGGACACCTCAACCGTGTCTATGGCACGAGGACGATTTCGGCAAAATATAAAGCGATGGAATGGAGCGGAGAAGGGTATCTCATCAAAGATACTAAAGGCAACGAGTATATCGATTTCCTCGGCGGCTACGGCATTTTTGCGCTCGGCCATCGCCATCCCGCTGTCGTTGCGGCAGTGAAAGAACAGCTCGACCGGCTTCCGCTCGGCTCAAAGGAATTGCTGCACCCGCAAGGCGGGATGCTCGCCAAGAAAATGGCCGAGATCACGCCCGGCGATTTGAAATATTCTTTCTTTTGTAACAGCGGCACTGAAGCGGTGGAAGGGGCGATCAAGCTCGCCAAGCTTTATACCAAAAAGCACGAATTTGTCTGCACTGTGGATGGTTATCACGGCAAGACTCTCGGCGCGTTGTCGGCAACCTATCGCAAAAAATTTCGCGATCCGTTCGAGCCTTTGCTCGCCGGTTTCAACCATGTGCCGTTCGGCAATGCCGTCGCGATTGAAGCAGCCATTACTGACCGGACTGCGGCGGTGCTGCTTGAGCCTTTTCAGGGCGAAGGCGGCATCAATATTCCGCCAGCCGGCTACCTCAAGAAAGTGCGCGAGATTTGCGATCGTCACGGCGTATTGCTAATTCTCGACGAGATTCAGTGCGGGCTTGGCCGCACCGGCAAAATGTGGGGCTGCGATCACGACGGCGTGGCGCCGGATATTCTGTGCAGCGCCAAAGCGCTCGGCGGCGGGGTGATGCCGATTGGCGCGTTCGTCGGCACAGAAAAAGTGTGGGCGCCCCTCAATGAATGGCCGACAATTCACACCAGCACGTTTGGCGGCAATCCCCTCGCGTGTGCGGCAGCGCTAGCGGCATTGCAAGTGATGGAAGATGAAAATCTGCCGGCGCGCGCGGCGAGAGCCGGTGATTATTTGCTCAAACGTTTGCGTGAGCTTGCCAAAAAATATCCGCAATGCTTTAAAGAAGTGCGCGGCCTCGGCTTGTTCATTGGCATGGAATTTCACACCGATGAAATCGGCGATAAACTCTACAGCTTGTTTTTTGAAAAGGGCGTGCTCGTCGCTTCGATTCTCGCCAACCCGAAAATCATCCGTTTGGAGCCGCCGCTGATTATTGATGAGAAGGTGGTGGATGAAGTTATTGGACGCTTCGATGAGGCGTTGCGGGAGTTGCGTATGTAGTGGTTCGTAGTAGTGCCTTTAGGCACCGAACTTGACAAGCAAGAGAACGTTTGAAATATACAACGGAATTTTGTCTTCACTCCAGGCTTGTGACGCCTGAAGGCGTTACTACGAACGTTCATAACAGTTTAAAATACTTCTCCCGCTCCCACTCGGTAATCGTGCTGATATACTTTTTCCACTCGGCGCGCTTGACGGCTGAGTAGACGTGCACGAAATCAGCGCCCATCCAATTCACCAGCTCGGGACAATTCGAGAGCGCATCGAGCGCGGCGTACAGATCACGCGGCAGAGTAGAGGGAAGAGCATAGGCATTGCCTTCGACTGGCGTTTTCGGGTCGATTTTCTCTTGGACGCCTAAATAGCCGATAGCGAGCGCCGCGGCAATGACAAGATACGGATTCGCATCGGCGCCGGGCGTGCGGATTTCCAAACGACAAGCATCACCGTGCGCCGGCGGCAGCCGCAACGAAACGGTGCGATTATCCACGCCCCACGCGTCATTCACCGGCGCATAAGAGCCGAGGCGCAGCCGTTTGTAAGCGTTGATCGTTGGCGCAAAAAACGCCGCGGCCGGATTGAGATATTTTTGGCAGCCGCCGATAAAGTTTCGTAACCCAGTCGGCACGACTGGTAGCTTGGCGTCATCAAACACAAAAACGTTTTTCCCGTCTCTCCACAAACTCACGTGCAAATGAAAACTTGATCCCGCAATGTCCGCAAACGGCTTGGCCATGAACGTAACATGATAGCCGAGCTGTCGCGCTGTCTCTTTAACCATGTTGCGAAAGAGAAAAGTGTGGTCGGCCATCGCCAGTGCTGCTTCATAACGCAAATTGATCTCAAATTGCCCTGGCGCATATTCGGAGAGCGTGGCTTCGAGCGGAATGCCCATCGTCTGTGCATTTCGTTCAAACGCTTCGATTGGTTTTTCGGTTTCGACGAGATTTGCAATGCTGTAAGCTTGCAATCCCTCGGTGGTGGGCGCGAGCGTGTCACCGTGCAAGAGATAAAATTCCAACTCGGAGGCGGCTTTGGCTTCGTAACCATCTTCCGCCAGCCGGGCGAGCACATGCTTCAAAACATTGCGTGGCGCGGCAAAAAATGGTTCTTGCTCTGCGGCGAACGCATCGACGATCACTTGCGCGGTGTTGGCTTTCCAGGGAACGAGCGTGAGCGTGGTGAGATCGGGGACGGCAATAAAATCGGGATCGCCCTTTTCCCAAAGCAGGCCGGTTTCAGGAATCGTCTCGCCTTCAATGTCCATCGCGAAAATCGAAGTGGCAAAGCCGAAACCGCTGACGAGATTTTTGAGAAACATTTCAGCGGGAACGCTCTTGCCGCGCGTGATGGCGTTTTGATCGGCAAAAACAAGTCGCACGGTTTTGATCTCGTATTGGCGGATGAATTCTTGGGCGTTTTGCTGAGTAGGTTTCTGCACAAAATTTGCCTTTAATTCAGTTTTTCATAATTGCACAATTTGAAAATCAGCGAAGCGATGAAATGTGATGCGGCAACTTCAAAAATCATGGTTTGCCGGCAAAATGAACGCCCAATTGAAATGCGGCTGTCGCAATAGCCGATATAGCAGCAATTATAGCAGCGCCTATTGTCCAAAATTGTGCTGGTTTGAGTGACCCAATAATTTGACTGATAGTGAGTTTTTCCGGTTCGATGGTTTTATCTGTCTTTACAGCGGATTTTTTGCCGCTCGTGTGATAGCTCTCCACTCTTTTTTTCCAATCGGCAATGACACCAGCAAGCTCTCGACTGGTTAATGTTGCAGTATCAAGATTAACCCACTGAACATACCAATCATAGCCAGTTTCAAGCAGCCCTTCACTACGTAAACCATGTTCAACAATCACAAGCAAAGGATGTCCCAGAACATAAGCCATAGCGGCTTCAATTTGATTCCAAACCGTGGGCAAATTCACGTTTTGCAGTGACTTCTCAGCGTCACTTCCTCTTCTCTCTTTTCCTTGCTGAATGTGAATGCGTTCAAACGCGATAATGACTGTTCCCGAACATTCAGTCATAAGTTCTGTGATGAACTTCAGCGGTTGTATCGACGTAAAAGCGGTGCGCCCCACTGCTCGTGGCGCCAAGCCATTGTCTACAAAATGCTGTTGAATCGTCGATACAAACTTTTCTTGCTCGGGAGTTGAGGTTTTGCCAACACTCATAAAAATATCGATTGCCATAAATCAATTTCTCCTTTCTTCGAAAGCAGCTACCGTAAATTCCTTTGAATAAAGCACAGTAATACAGCTTTAACGCTGATTGGATTGATGGTGATGAAGCTATTTTTTTAATTCGTACGTTCTATTACTGCCTTGGCAAAATTTTGGAAAATCGATAAAGAAAATTCATCCACCTCCCAGGTTCGCTCGGGATGCCACTGCACGCCGAAGACGTAATGTTCATCAAGATTTTCATTTTGCACGGCTTCGATGATGCCATCCGGCGCCCACGCTATCGGCGTCAAGCCCTTGCCAATTTTTTTGACGGCTTGATGATGTAAACTCGTAACCGGATGGGAAATTTCTTTGCCGGTCGAATTGAGCACTGTTTGCGACGCTAAACGCACGTCGTGAGCAAACGGCTGTTGGGGATTCCAGTCCTCGTCGTGCGGCAGGCTGTCCGATTTTTGGCTCGGCAAATCTTGAATGAGCTTGCCGCCGCGAAAAACGTTGAGCGCTTGGAAGCCGCGACAAATGCCCATCAACGGAACGTTGCGCTCGTGGGCATACTCCAGTAGCAGCCAATCGAATTGATCGCGCACCTCGCTGATCGGCCCCAGCTTGGGATGAGGTTTTTCGCCGTACAATTTCGGATCGACATCGCTGTAACAGCCGGACATGATGATACCATCCAGCTTGGCGAGCACGGCTTCAAGATAATCGCGCGTGGGAATGAGCGGCAGCATTATTGGAATCGCACCACCGGCGTAAATGGCTTCGGGATATTTGTAATTCAGGCGATATTCGTTTTGATCGGCAAGCTTGCGGACTTGGATGCCGATGAGAGGTTTGGTGGACATGGGAATATGAGGTGAATAACCGTTGATGAATCAAACGGTCAAATGGATTTCCTGCCCGATAATTTGTCTGGAATAAACGTCGGGTAAGTAGAAGTTGGCAACCATCAGTTGGAGAATGATTTCCAAATTTACAGATGGAGCATTGAAATGCGGCAGGTTTAAAACGGCGTGCATGTGATATTCGGGCTTACGAATAGGATCATCCGTCTCTTCCCGTTCGTAACGAAAGAAGTAGCCGTTTGGACGTTGGTAATGATAGGAATACTTCAAACGGTGAATTTCATTATATGTTTTTTATATTCGGAATAAGCTGTTGACATAGCCT
>JBOHQZ010000480.1:0-5355 GCA_050732275.1 bacterium | reverse complement strand
CGGGAAGTAATATCGTCGTCTTGTCGCCGGAGGTTGCGGAGGTTTTTCCTGACTCTGGTTCTGTGAACGAAGCGCTACGCGCTTTGGCGAAGATTGTCCGCAAGAGGACAAAGAAGTTAGCGGCTTGAAATTTTCTATTTGAATTTACCATTTTTTACATTATATTTAAGGTTGGCTTTTTTGCCGTTTGCTCATGAATGAACCGAATCTGATAACCGTTCTTTTTATCGCCGATATTTTTGGCCGGCCGGGGCTGCAGCTCACGGCGCAGTTGCTGCCGGGGTTGCGTGAAAAGTATCAGCCCGATTTGATCGTGGCGAATGGCGAAAACGGGGTGGACGGCAAGGGCCAAAACGAGAAAGTCGCGCAGCAGTTCTTTGATTTGGGCATTGACGTCGTCACCGGCGGCAACCATATTTGGGATAACCCCGGCGTTTATAAAGTGTGGCAGAAAGAGCTTCGCGTCTTGCGGCCGGCGAATTATCCGCCGGGCAATGCCGGTCGCGGTTCGATCATCGTCGAGACGAAAAATGGCGACTCGGTGGCGGTGGTCAATCTGCAAGGCCGCACTTACATGTACCCGATCGATTGCCCGTTTCGCGCCGCCGACGAAATCTTGCGTCACGTCAATCGCAAAACGAATATCGTGTTCATCGATTTTCACGCCGAGGCGACAGCGGAGAAGATGGCGCTGGCTTGGTATCTGGACGGCCGCGTCAGCGCGATCATCGGCACGCACACGCACGTTCCGACGGCGGACGAGCGCATTCTCCCTGGCGGCACCGCGTATATCACCGACGCCGGCATGACCGGCCCATACGACTCGGTTATCGGCATGAAAAAAGAAGTGGCGATCAAGCGCTTCATGCGGCAAGTGCCGATTCGCTTCGAGCCGGCGGAAGGCGATGTGCATCTCTGCGCGGTGGTGATAAAAATAGATAAACAGACCGCCAAAGCGCAACATATTGAAAGATTGTTTTTGCCGTAACATGTTCGTAGTAGCTCCTTCAGGAGCCGGTGCTGGTTTGCAAACAAATTGTGCCAATTTCCACGATCGACGCCTGAAGGCGTTACTACGAACACGAACGCTCAGTTGGAAAGGGGAGAGGTAGAGAAAAATCGTGGCTGCACAGATCATCGACGGAAAGAAAATCGCCGCCGCCGTACAGCAGGAGTTGGTTGGGCGCATTCAAAAGCTGAAAGAAAAGGGAATAACGCCTGGACTGGCTGCGGTTTTAGTCGGGGATAATCCGGCTTCGACGATATATGTGCAGTCGAAAACGCGCAAGTGCCAGGAGCTTGGTCTGTTCTCTGAAACGATGCGGTTGCCGCAGGATGTGAGTGAAAATACACTCCTGCAACGTTTACACGCACTGAACGCGGATGCGCGTATACATGGGATTTTAGTACAATTGCCCTTGCCGCCGCAAATCCGCGAGCGCGTCGTAATCGAAGCCGTTTCGCCGGAAAAAGATGTGGATGGATTTCATCCGGTGTGTCGCGGCCGCTTGCAGCTTGGCGAGGAAACCTTTGCGCCTTGCACGCCAGCGGGCGTGCATGAGTTGATCAAACGCAGCGGCTTTTCAACAAATGGCCGGCACGTGGTGATTCTCGGGCGCAGCCAGATCGTGGGCTTGCCGTTGGCGTTGTTGTTGGCGCAGAAAAATCCGGACGCGAATGCCACGGTGACGATCTGCCATTCGGCAACAAAAAATCTAGCCGAACTCACATCGCGCGCGGATATTCTGGTGGCTGCCATCGGCAAAGCCCATTTTGTGACGGCCGACATGGTTCGGCGCGAGGCGGTGGTGATTGACGTTGGCATCAATCGCCTCGAAGATCCTAATTCTTCGAAAGGGTATCGCGTCGTAGGTGACGTCGATTTCGACAGGGTGAGGGAGAAGGCCGCAGCGATCACGCCCGTGCCTGGCGGCGTCGGCCCGATGACGATTATGATGTTAATGCAGAATACGGTTTTAGCAGCAGAGAGCATCGCGTAAAAAGCAAAAGTCAAAAAGAAAAAAGCAATTTGGACTTTTGCCGTTTGTCTCTCAAAGCGCGCCAGTAGCTCAATTGGATAGAGCGTTGGCCTCCGGAGTCAAAGGCTGTGGGTTCGATTCCCGCCTGGCGCACAAAGGAAAATCAATCATTCATTTTTGACCCCGACTTAGGACTTTGGACAAATTAGACTTTCGGAATTGGGGTCTTTTTAAAAGCGTTAAACAAGTGTAATGAGCCCGCACACGGCCAAAAAGTTAGTCTCTGCCAACATCAATTTTGTTGAGATTCGTCACTTCGATCCGGAAATCCAACAAATTTTTAATTCGAATTCGCATCCCGCCGGTATAAAGGATTATCTCTACCGTCGCTATGGCAGCCGCGGCAACGTGGATATTATCATCAACGGGGAAGCTGCCGAGCTGCGCTGGCTTTTGCCGCGCGTTTTGCAGCAAGCTGAAACGCTCCACAAAGAGGCGTTGGCGCTCGCCCGCCAGCGCGATTTCCGGCCGGCGATCACCAAATGGACGCAGGCGGTGGCGATCAATCCGCAAGATCCGGATTATTATTTCAATCTCGGCATCGCGTTCTTCGAGAGCAAAAACTATAAAGAAGCGGTTGAAAATCTCCAGAAAACCATCGCGATTTGTCCGATCTACCACCGCGCGCATTTGATTTTGGGCACGGTTCTGCTCAAGCTTCGCAAGTTTGCCGAGGCCGAGCGGCATTTAAAAGAAAGCGTTTTTTTTAACCCGCGCAACCCGCTGGCGCATCTCAATCTCGGCGCGGTTTACAGCATTCTCAAAAAATATCAGGACGGCATTTTCAGCTTTCAGCGCGCTATCGAGCTGGCGCCGAAGGAAATCCGCGCCTACTTTGGTTTGGCGAAAATTTATTCGCTCATCGGCGAGACGGAAAGCGCCAATCAGTATTATCGCAAGGTCATCGAGCTTGATCAAAAAGGCATTCTCGCCAACCACGCCAAGCGCGGCATCGTGGCGATCAAAGATACCGGCGCGAGCAGCTCGGAGGACCTCGAAACGTTGTATGCCAAGGGTTACAACGCTTTTTTGTTCTCGGATTATTTGATGGCGGCAGAAATGTATCAGCAATATGTTCAGCGCAAGCCCGAAGATGATTACGTCTGGTCGGCTTTAGGCTCGGCTTTTCTGCGCTCCGGGCAGCCGGAGCGAGCCGCGCAAGCCCTCGAGCGCGCCATCAAAATCAAACCCGCCAAAGGGCTTTATCTGAAGCAATTGGCTCTGGCGCTCGATGCCTTGAACCGCCCACAAGAGGTCATCAAAGTTATTGAAAGGGCCAAAGAGCTTGGCAAGAGTGATAGCGTGATGCTGGGGATATTGGGCAAGAATTTGATGAAGCTCAATCATATTGAAGAAGCGATGGCGCCGCTGGAACAAGCCGTCAAAGTGAGCAAATCGAATTTGACCGCGCAATATTATTTGGCGGTGGCATTGGTTCGGCTCAATCGCATCGAGAGCGCGATGCAGCACTTGGATAACGTGCTCACGGCAAAAGTCAATTCACCACTGAAGGACGAGGCGCAGCGCTTAATGGCAAAGCTTCGAGCTTAGTTTTTGTTAGAGGAATCTATTATCTACTTTATATGTTATGTAAACTTTAGGCTGTGAATCAAATTCGTGGGGTCCCCCATGCGTCCAGGACAATGGTTGGCATTTACCGCGGTGTTTTTTCTTTTGTCATGCAACAGGTCAAATCATCAATCTGGCGAAAAAGCACTGTCTCTAAAATCGTTAGAAAGTAATCAACCGGCCTTTGGTTCGAATGATTTTTCTTACGCAGGAGAGGCGCTAAATAAAGATGACTTTGCTTACCTCCCGGGCAGTTACGATCACATACAAATCGGCTGGTCCCCTACCGGCGATTTCGAGCTGGAAGTCACAGCCCGAGGTGACGTCGTGAGAGATTTGAAACCCGTCATGAGCATCTATCTCGGCAGGATATCACCAGCCGATTCGCTGGGCGAAGTCATCGTTGATTCATCCTGGCAGACTTATCGCCTAACGCTTCGCGGAGATGGGCGCGCGCTCTTGCTGGCCTTTGTAAACGATTATTGGGACCCCGATGCCGGTGAAGATGTAAACTTATACATCAAACAGGTGATTTACAAATCAATCAGCCCAATCAGCAACGGCATTATTACTTTCTCTGGCAATTCATTTCTTGTCAGTTGGAATGCCAACACCGATCCCGACCTTGCAGGGTATCGCGTTCATCTTGGGCATCAGTCACATGCTTACTCTGCGAAGTACGATACGAAGGACACGACATATCGCTTTTCGGGTTTGCAAAGCGATACGCTTTATTACGTTGCGGTATCCGCTGTCGATACCGCCGGCAACGAGAGTGGTTTCAGCGAAGAAAAGGTCATTAGGCTTGTCGACAAATCGTTGCCGCAGCCGTCAAGCTCATTGCTGCGGCCACCACGCTCGTTAGTCATTAATCACTCGGCTTTTGGGCCAGATGATTTTTCTTATGCCGGTGAAGCGCGCCACAAAGATGAAGCCGCATATATTCCGGGCAGCTATGACCATATTTTTATTGCCAGGTCTCCCCACGGTGCTTTTGATCTTGAAGTCATGGCGCGCGGAGACGTCGTGAGGAATCTAAAGCCCGTTATGCGCATCTATCTTGGCAAGATCACGCCAGCCGATTCGTTAGCTGAAGTCATTGTTGATTCAACCTGGCAAACTTATCATCTGGCGCTTCGCGGAGACGGGCGCGCGCTTTTGCTGGTTTTTGTGAACGATTATTGGGACCCTGATGCCGGTGAAGATGTAAATTTGTACATCAAACACGTGATCTACAATGTCGCCGGCACCGGTGTCATCAATATCGCGGGCAATTCTTTTTTTGCCAGTTGGAATGCCAATGATGAACCCAATCTTGCGGGTTATCGCGTTCATCTTGGCTATCAGTCACGAGTTTACTCTTTTACACAAGCAACTGCAAGCACATATTATCGTTTTCTAAACCTGCAAAGTGATACGCTCTATTACGTTGCGGTGACCGCCGTAGATGCTGCCGGCAAGGAAAGCGGTTTCAGTGAGGAGAAAATGGTCAGGCTTGTATCTGCAACGAGATGATTGAATTGGAAGGAATCCCTCCTCGCGTTGAAAGCGATTCGCCGTGATTGTGCTCGCGGAGTCGGTTTCTCACATCCTGTGTGCTGCCGACGTAGTATTTTCGCGAGGCCTGACTTTGCAGAATGTAAACGTAAAACATGTGAGAGGAACCGTATGTTTTTCTAAACAGAAAAGGCTACTTGAAAAGTAGCCTTTCTCTTAGTCGGGGCGAGAGGATTTGAACCTCCGACCT
>JBOHQZ010000479.1:0-5357 GCA_050732275.1 bacterium | reverse complement strand
TGGTGAAAACCCGCATGTGTCGCAGCGGCATGAGATGGTCTCGTGAAGGCGGACAGAAAATCCTCAATTTGAGAACCATTGTCAAATCTGACCGCTGGGACAGCTTTTGGGAAAACTACATGACACTCAAGCGCGCGGCCTGAAATCCAAAATATTACGTAAAATCGAACTTGCACCCATTTTTTCCACTTGTGGTCAAATATATTCAAAACCAAGAGGAGCACCATGCCGAGAAAAATACCTCGATATGCTCCGAAAATTTAATATCGAGTATGCCGAGAGATATATTTTTCAAGAAATCGAAAACATAGATTCTTGAGCGCCGGTTTAAATCAAACGAACATATCACTCCTACGGAGTTTTGAAAAACTGCGGATCTGTAACTATAAACATTTCACCCCTAACGGGGTTTGGCAAAGCACTAAAACACCACGAGCACCCCGATGGAATCGAGATGCTCGTTGCATACGGTGGGTGCGAGTTGGCGAGTCTGCCTGAGAGCGAGACTCGTCATACGCAGGCGTAGTTAGAATCTGCCGCACCGCCGCTACCTTCGCCGGCTTTCACGTTGGTTTTGACCTTCATGAGCGACCTCCGTGTTAAAGGGTTTGGGCAAACCGCTTGTGGCACAATTGGAGCCACGAGCATTAAAGGTGAGTTATAAAAAAAAGCAATTGTCAAGAAAAATTTTCACATGACCAATCCTGAAAAACACCTCTGGCCCCTCGCGCGCATGGACGAAGTGCTGGAGATTTTGGCTCAACGCTTCGGTCTCGTCACGAAACCGGTGTCAATGCCCGCGTTCTCAGAAGAGTTGGCAAACGACCGCGCTCAATTCGGACGTTGGCTGGAAACCACCGCCAGTGTTCTTGAATTGGAAGCCGAGCCGATATCAACCAGTTACAGTGAGGTGGAGAATTTCATCAATCGAGCGGCACCGGCTTTGTTTTATTTGACAGTTGATGACCATCCATTCCTTCTCGTGCTCGTCGGGTGTCGCCGAAGAAAAGTCGCCGTTCTCGGCATTGACCGCGTCGTGTACCATTTGGCAGCAGAAGAAATTCGCACGCTGCTTTGTGAGCCGCACGAAACGCCATTGCTGCCGGAAATCGAATCTTTGCTTGCCGAGGCTGAGGTGCCGGCGCAAAATCGAAGCAAAGCGCGCCAGGTCATCTTGCGCGAGCGGCTCAGTGAAACATGGATTGGCAACTGTTGGCTCGTGCATCCGCCGTTGAGCCAAAATCTCGCGCAGCAAGCGCGCGCAACCGGATTGCCCGGCCGATTTGCTTTATTCCTATTCTCTTACTTGGTTTATTACACACTTTGGATTTTATCGTGGTGGCTGGTTGGCAAAGGCGCGTTGGCAGGACGTCTTGATCCTGGCTGGCTCATCGCGTGGCTGCTGCTTTTGCTGACGCTCATTCCATGCCGAGCGCTGGTGACGCGGCTGGAAGGTTTGGTCTCCACAAATCTTGGAGCATTAATAAAACAGAAGCTGCTCTTCGGCGCGTTGCAGCTCGATCCGGATAAAATTCGTCATCAAGGCGCCGGCCAGCTTTTTAGTCGCGTCGCCGAATCCGAAGCATTGGAAACGCTCTCGTTGAATGGCGGCTTCACGGGATTGCTGGCCATCATCGAGCTTTTCTTGGCAATTTTAGTTTTGGCTGCCGGGCCGGCGCCCTTCATTCATACACTCTCGCTGCTAACATGGACGGGATTTATCTTTTTGCTCGGCTGGTATTTTCTGCGCGCCCGCGAGCGCTGGACGAGCTCGCGCCTTGATATCACGCACGATCTCGTCGAGCGCATGGTCGGCCATCGCACGCGCATCGTGCAGGAACCGAGCGCGCGTTGGCACGAAGTCGAAGACAAAGAGCTTGAGAGTTATCTCGAGCGCTGTTTAAACATGGATCGCAAGGGTATCGTGCCGATGGCGCTCGCAGCGCGCGGTTGGATGGTCATCGGCCTTTTGGGCCTCGCCCCCAGTTTTATCGGCGGCCAAAATTCTCCGGTGCTGTTGGCGGTGGGATTGGGCGGCATCTTGCTGGCTTATCGCGCGTTGTTGAAGCTTACCTCCAGCCTTTCGCTTTTGGCCGGTGCCGTCATTGCCTGGAAACAACTTGCTATTTTCTTTCAAGCCGCGGCCAAATCACAATCAACTCGAACATTTGCCGCTCTGCTTGCTGCCGATGGCAAAAGCCAAAGCGGTCGCGAGATGCTGGTAAATGCGAAGGATTTATATTTTCGCTATCGTGAAAACGGCAGGCCGGTTCTCGACGGCTACAATCTGCAAATCAATCACGGCGAGAGATTGCTGGTGCAAGGCCCCTCCGGCGGCGGCAAGTCGACGCTTGCCTCGATTCTCACCGGTTTGCGCCAACCCAACTCCGGCTTGCTTTTATTGGATGGCCTCGATTGGCAAACGCTCGGCGCCGAGGGCTGGCGAAAGCGCATCGTGGCGGCGCCGCAGTTTCACGAGAATCACGTTTTGGCCGGAACGTTCGCGTTCAATTTGCTCATGGGCCGGCGTTGGCCGGCTTCGCCGGAAGATTTTGAAGAAGCCGAGGCGCTTTGCCACGAGCTGGGATTGGGAGAGTTGTTGCAGCGCATGCCCGCCGGGCTTATGCAAATGGTCGGCGAGACGGGCTGGCAACTTTCGCACGGTGAAAGAAGCCGACTTTACATCGCGCGTGCATTGCTGCAAGGCGCCGATCTCATCATTCTCGACGAAAGCTTCGCTGCGCTCGATCCGGAGAATTTGCAAATGGCGATGCAGTGTGCGATCAACCGCGCCGCCACGCTGATGGTGATTGCGCATCCGTAGGGGAGCATTTTGTATTTTTAATCCCGCCGCCCCAGCCTGAAGGCTGAAGGCGTGGGGCTAAAATGTGGAATGCCGCTCAAGCGGCATTGTAATTTCGCAATAGGATTTTACAAGCTTGGAGCATCGCCTTGCGCAAGCTTGACTTCATTTTGATATTCTCACGCGGCTAGATGCTCATGTTGCATTCTCTATACTGAAAAATATTTTACTCAAACACTGCCCGTCACTTTGAAAACCTCAGTCAACAGCCACCAAATTCCAACCAATAGAATTGCCCCGGGAATCACAAATCGCAGCCAATAATACAGCCAAACGGCAAAACGCGAATTTTCATTTTTCGCCAGCTCTTTGAGCGTTTCCGAGCGTTGAATCACCCAGGCAACGGTAATAACTGCGAGCAGGCAACCGAGGGTCTGCATGCCGGAGCCAAAGGTCAAATCCCAGGGAACGAAAATTTCCATATTGATCATCGGCGGTATGGCGGCGAGAAAAACGAGCGCCGATAAAAGCCAGACGGCGCGAGTTCGCCGCAAGGGCGTGTTGTCGGTGATGCCGGCCACCAAAACTTCAAAAGCCGCGATGTCGGACAACAGACCGGCGCCAAAGAGGGCAAGAAAGAAGAGCAGCCCAAAGAGCCATCCGGCCGGAATCGCGGCAAAGACCTTTGGTAGCGTGAAAAAAATTAATCCCGGTCCGCTGTCGGGCTCGAGCCCAAGCGCAAAAACCGCTGGGATGATGGCAAAGCCGGCGAGCACTCCCGAGATCGAATCACCGAGCGTCGTCCAGACGGCGTTCGTCTTCAAATCGTCATTTTTGTTCAAATAGGAGCCGTAGACCACCATGAA
Source organism: bacterium (assembly GCA_050732275.1). GTDB lineage: Bacteria > Zhuqueibacterota > Zhuqueibacteria > Zhuqueibacterales > Zhuqueibacteraceae > Zhuqueibacter. The sequence continues at coordinate 1,688 of JBOHQZ010000479.1, read as the reverse complement.
GGTGCCGCCGAGGGAAAGCGAGAAAACGGTTTGGCCGAGAGCGGCGACCATGACTTTGCCGGTCAACGCACTCCAATCGAATTTCAAAATATACCATTCGAGGCCGCGCCCAGCGCCGGGAAGAGTGAGGGCGCGAATGATGAGAATGACTAAAATGACAAGCAAAGCCGGCATGGCAATTTTGCTGATGACTTCGATGCCTGAACGCAAACCCTTCAGCAGAACGGCAGCACAACTCAGAATCACGAAGCCGGTGCATGACAACTGCAACACGAGCGATTTGGCCGCAAAGCCGGTTGACGGCGGCAAAATTTCCGCAGCATGAAGAGAAATATCGAATGCTGCGGCAAGCTCGGCAATGGCGTGATACAGCACCCAGCCAACGGCATTGGAATAGTAACCGGTGGCTGCCACAACGACCACGAAAAAAAACCATCCGATGCTGCGGCCATAAGGCAAGCCCGCGCGGGCAAAAGCGCCGGCTGTTCCCTGGCGGGTGTAACGCCCCAACGCCCATTCCGCCATCAGCGCAGGAATACCGATCAAAACGTTGATCAATATGTAAAAGATCACAAAAGGCGCGCCGCCGAATTTTCCCACCATATATGGAAATCGCCAGAAATTTCCCAGGCCAACCGCAACCCCGATCATGGTCATGAGAACAGCGAGCCTGGAGGTGAAGGTTTCGCGCGCGACGTTGCTCAAATGTTTCCTATTGAGAAATAGTTCGTAGTAGCCCCCTACGGGCGTAGCCTTCAGGGGCAAAATTTTTGAAAAGCAAAAAACGTTTGATTTCAAAATACCATTTAAATTCAAAAGCCCGACGCCTAAAGGCGATACTACGAACTATTCCGATCATACGGAATAATATTATCCCACTCATCCGCACTGGAGCGCGCGACAAAAGCCACCACCGGCTCGGTGTCGCTCATGTTGAAAACTTCATGCGGCACACCGGGTTCGATGAAGATAAAATCGCCGGCTTCGTTTTCAACGGACTTGGTCAAACCCGGGCCAAACTCGTGCCGAACACGACCTTGCACGATATAGAGCATAAGTTCGAAACCGACGTGGATGTGCGCATAAGCAACGCCGCCCGGCGGGATGGTGGCGACGTTGACCGACAGCGCTTTCGCGCCAACGTTTTTCGCCGACATGCCCTGCTTGTAGTGAATGCCGTTCCATTCACGATTTTTCCCGCCGCCGCGTATGACCGCAATGCCGTCGTGTTTTTCAACCGGTGAGGGTGTTTCTGAGTTTGGCATGGTTCCTCCTTGAAAAGCAGTATTCAGTGATCAGTATTCAGTGATCAGTGACATTTGCTCATTCATCATTCTGGTTTCGCGCAAAATACTCTGCCGCTTCTTCTCGAATGCCATAGGGTGGTTTAGAACAAAATTTTTCCGATTGGAAAACTTTTGGTTAACTGAAAAATCTCTTTTGACAGTGCTTTTGCCTTTTGATAAACCAAAAGATCGCGAAAACTCTCTGCATACGGTAAGTTGCTCATAACATCCTCCACTGGTTACGATTCACTTGGTTACTGATCACTAATCACTGATCACTGGTTACTGGTTACCGTTCACTTCACTTCTTTCGCATAATCATCCCCATAATACTTGCTCGTGATATTGGTGTGGAATTTGATCGCCGAAATCGGCTCGTACTTAGGCGCGCCGAGGCCGGGG
>JBOHQZ010000478.1:0-5359 GCA_050732275.1 bacterium | reverse complement strand
CGGCCGGCAATCTCACGGCGGTCTTTTTGCCGGGAGAATTTAATAACTGGGGACCAAACAATGGCGGCGTTATTTCTGCCAACGCGCCATCCCGCATGAATTTCGATGCCACAAGTGGAAACTGGGTCAAGACCGTGCGGTTGCGTGTCGGCGGCCAACCGAACGGTGGCGTCCCCGGCGCGTATCAATACAAGGTCAACGAGAACGGCGCCAATACGGGCTGGAGAAGCGATCCATTGAACCCGCGCAAAAACAGCCGCGACAACGACAATTCATTTTTATATATTCGCAATCCCACGATCCACTATCTCTTGCCCAATTCGGTATCCAGCGTGGTCAAGACGCGTCAGCCGCTGATTACGGCTTCTATTTTCCCCTCCACCCACACGCGCGTCGATACCGCGTCGATCGTGGTCAAGCTTGACAATGTTGAATACACACATATTGGCGCCGGTTACGACGAGAGCGCCAAGAAATTTAGTTTCACGCCGGCGGTGCCGCTAGCGAATGGCACACACCAACTTATTCTCCTGGCTCGCACGCTGGCAAACACGATCAGCTCGGATACGACCCGCTTCACTGTGCAGGCCGACCCTGTGCAAATTTTCACGCAACCCGCAGAGACATGGAAAACGAGCTGGCCGATTCGCGGCGAGATTTTGAAAGCGAACGGCACACCGGACAGCACGCTGCGCGTAGCGACTTTGCTGCGCGGCGTTGAAAGCTGGACGATCACGGTGCGCAACGGCAAATTCGATACAACGATGTCTCTGCTCGAAGGGAATAATAGCTTCACTGTGCGCGCGCTGGTTGGCGGCGTGACCGAGACTTCACAAGCGATCCGCATCACGCGCAAGGTCAATCACGCGCCTTTTGCGGTTATTACCTTTGACACGGCCGGAGCTCAACTCACTTTACGGGCCGTGCAAAGCACCGATCCGGAGAGCCAGCCGCTCACGTTCAACTGGCAGGAAGAAGCGACCAATCCCCAAATCCTCGGCATCAATGGCTCGGCTGATGCCTTGATCACAATTGCCAAGCCTAATAAGCCGGGAGAATATTATTTCACTTTGACGGCGCGTGACTCAGATGGCAACAGCGATCGCACGCGCCAATTTGTGACCGTGACCTCAACCGGCCAAGTGATTCCGGCGACGATCAAGAGCAATCCGTCGTGGGTGAAACAAGCGCGTGTTTATGAAATTTTTATTCATTCTTTCACGCCTGAGGGCACACTGAAGGCGGCGGGCAACCGGTTGAATTATATCCAGGCAATGGGCTTCAACGTGATTTGGTTGATGCCGATTATGGATAACAATTTTACCATCGATGGTGTCGGTGCAGGATATGACATTGTGGATTTTTATCGAGTCGCGCCGGAGTATGGAACGAACGATGATTTTCGCGCTTTCGTGGATCGCGCTCATCAGCTCGGGATGCGCGTCGTGCTCGATATTACGCCCAATCACACCAGCCAGGCGCATCCGTTTGCCGCCGACATTCGAACCCATCGGGAGCATTCGCGCTACTGGAGTTATTATCAGCACAATCTGATCAACAATGGCAATTACCGGCCGAATTTGCCGGAGCGGCTCAGCAACAACGGCCTTTTCATTTATTACGATGGCTTCAGTGAAGAGATCATCAACTACAATTGGGTCGATCTCGATGCGCGGCTGTATATGATCGAAGTGTACAAATTCTGGATCAACGAGATGCGTGCGGACGGTTTTCGTTTTGACGTCTATTGGGGACCGGCGCGACGGGCGAACAATGGCAATGGGAGTGAAAACGAGATGGGCGTACCAGTGCGAGAAGCGCTCAAGCACATCAAGCCGGATATCTGGCTGCTGGCCGAGGACAGCGGCGTCGGCTTCGGAACGGAGCGCATTTACTCCGATGGCAACGGCGGAGTGGATTCCGGCTATGATTGGCCACTATATTTTGACGGTTTTCGCGCCGGCAACATCTTGACCAACAACGCTTCGCGAATTCACGACAAAATTTTTAACAACAATTTTTACCCTGGTCCGAACAGTTATTTCTTCCGATTTTTGGAAAATCATGACGAGAATCGTTTGGCGTTTCTGGCCGGTAACATTCAACAAACTGTGCCATACGCGGCCACGCTCTTTACGGCTCCCGGTATTCCCATGGTTTACGCCGGACAAGAGGTGGGGTTCGGCAATGGCATCGGCGATTTTGATGGCAAACGCGGCAAAGTCAATTTTAATGATCCGGACAAATCCGTAGTACAGAAGTTTTATCAAAAACTTTGCTATATTCGCACGAGCTTTCCGGCATTCTGGACGCAGCGACTAATCCGTCTCAATCAGGCCAACAATGACATCTATGTTTTCTCACGGCCTTTTACCGATGAAAATGCCATAGGCGCTGTAAACTTCAGCAGCGCACCCCGAAATGTCACGGTCACGCTGAATGCTTCAACTGTTGAGTTTAGCGGAGGCATCACGGCTGGAAAAAGCCTGGTCCTGAGCGAATTGTTGACTGGTGTTGCCAACACAATTATGGCAGATGCCTCTGGCAGCGCCACATTATCGCTCAACCTGCCGGCGTACGGTGCAGTAGTTTATATTGTTGCCAATGAACCCAAATCGATCACGGTGCCGGATATCCCGACGCGTGTCGAAGAGAGCAATGAAGCGTCGATCCCGCAGCAGTTCACTTTGCACCAAAACTTTCCTAACCCCTTCTCGAACGGCGCGCTATCCCGCAGCGCGGGAAACCCCGAAACGACGATCCGCTTCGAGTTGCCGCGCCAAGCCGAGGTGAAACTGCGCATTTTCAATTTACTTGGAGAAGAAGTAACCATTCTTGTCCAGCAAAAAATGTCAGCCGGAACGCACACTCTGATTTGGAACGGTCGGAACGCTTTTGGCGAATTTGTCGGAAGTGGAATTTATTTGCTGCGGCTAGAGGCTGGGAATGAAGTCGCGGTGAAAAAAATGGCGGTGGTGCGATAAGAAATACGACCGGAATGAATAAGCGCGGATGAAAGAGAATTGAAAATGACAGTAGCGTGATAAGGCTGAAATTTCATTTTCTCTTTAGATAATACAGCAAGCCCCTGCCTTCTTTGGAATCCTATCCAAGAAGAGCTGGGGCTTCTTCATTACGCAGGAAGCAAACTCTGCTCAACCAAAGTCTGGCGGCATTTTTCGTCAGATTTTGATTGAACTGAAAACTCAGTTCGTGGCGGTTATGTTTTCACCGTATTTCCGGCGGTTGTGAAAGTCATCACTGCCGGTATCTTTGGTTTCCTTACCATCTTCCTTTTTTTGATCAGCAGGTTGGGCTTTGATTGACCCACTCTCGCCATACTGCCGGCAGTTGCGAAAATCGTTGTAGACGTTCTCTTTACAAAAATACCGGCGGCAAAAAGCAAGATTAAGAAAATCTTTTTCATCACACACCTCCTTGCTTATTTGCAAATTTAAAACGCTATGTCCTCGCCCGACCCAAGCGGCAAATCGTATATGGCTATCGCTTTAACTTACAGGAAAGAAATCGCGGGACGGCGGTTGAAACCATAGGTGGTTTTCGCCGGCGGGCCGCGCGCCTTGAAGATGGCACAAGTGAATTTTCATCAATTCATCAATCTGATCGGCATAAGAAATGACTTTCTCATCCGGCGCTTCGCCAACCTCTGTTTCGGCAGCAAAGGCTCGATGATCAAATTTTCTTAGCTCGTAGAAATGTGTTAAAAAAGACGCCTCACGGCATGGCACGGCGATCGAGCCAATTAACCGCCGCGCTGCCGGATCGGTAACCCGGATACGACCGAACATGGATGCTCCTCCTTTTCAGCGACCAACCTCGTTTAAAATTGTGTTGCGGCTTAATGATCCTCGACAGTACGATCAGCAAAGTATTGCCACAGCAGGGAAAGCAACAGCCCTAGGCTTTCCAAAATCGGATACCGGCGAAGATTGTTCACTCACTACCATACTTTCCAGAAAACGCGACGCCACTTTTTGGGCGATTTCCGCATTCTCGCACAAATCGAGAGAATAGCGATAGGCTTCGAGATACATGCGTTGTGCGTTATCCTGGCTTGACTTTTTCTCGTTCTTCTCATCGTCAACTTGGTATCGTTGCATCATCGTCATGGTCTCCGTTTGATCCTTGTCCAGATCTCAGAATGGCCATTTCTGACTATGACGAATATTTGCAAGATCAATGCCAACATTAGCTAAAAAATCTTAACAATGAAAGATTCAATTTTATTGGATTTAGCAGGAGGGAATGGGGATAAAGTCCGGACTTAAAAATACAGCGCTAAAACAATAATGTAAATTTTACCGCTTCAGCTTGGGTGGGAATATAAAATCTCCCTGAAGCGAATAATCAAATCGGCTTGTCAATATTCTTTATCGAGCTTCGCGCCGGTGTAGTAATGTTGCAGAATCTGCAAGAAGCTTTGGCCGCGCAACGCCATCATCGCCGCGCCGGTTTGGCACATGCCGACGCCGTGGCCCCAACCAGCGCCGAGAATTTTGAAGCTGACGGGCAGACGGTTGCGGTCGAGGCCGGATTTTTGAATCGCGATACAAGCGCTCCACAACGTTTTGTCGGCAAGCGCTTGCCGGATCGTCAGCTCGCGGCTGATCTCAAAAATTTTTTTGCTGCCAATCACGCGCAATCGCATCAAACGCCCGGAGGCGCCGCGCTCCAGCGGCACGAGATCCTGCAAGTCGCCGAAATCTTCGCCGCTGCGTTTACGAATCAAATCCTGCAGCTCCTGCCGCGGGTAATTGATCTCCCACCGGAAATATTTTTTGGTGTATTCCATCGCTGCCGGAATTTCGCCTTGCAAGGTGTTGCAATAAACCCCCGGCCGGGTCGTCACCCACCGCAGCAAGGTATTTTCATCCGCCAACGAATTTCCCAGCAGATCGGGCCGACCATTGCCGTCGAAAATGCCGCGCAGATAAGGCCGCGGCAGACCGCTCCAAACATTTTCATTATTTTCAGTATGGCCGCCGCAGACACTGGCATAATTCGCATCGATGACGGCGCCGGCCACTTTCATCACCGTCCCTTTGGTCTCCTTCACGGCTCTATCGGTGTTCGCGGTTTGCCGGTTGATGCCGCTAAAAACCTGGCAGTGCACATCGGCACAGAGATCGAAATGATCTTCAAGATGGCGCGTGCCGACCTTGGAAAAAATTTCGTTGCGCGCCGCCACCGCTTGCGCCTTTAGCGCCTCCAGTGGAAAACCTTGATGCATTTCCGACGGCACCACACCGGCGACGTAATCTTCGATCGGCAGAACATTCACCGCCGTCAGCTTGCCGAAACGATCGATGAAAAACTCGACACGGCCACGATAAACCCG
>JBOHQZ010000477.1:0-5376 GCA_050732275.1 bacterium | reverse complement strand
TGATCACTGACCGGCCCATCGAAGTCAATCTCCGCGAAATTGCCGATGTCAAAAAACGCTATCCCAATAATGCGCTCATCGTCTCGTTGATGGTGGAATCCAAACGCGAGGCGTGGCACGAGATTGTGAAACGCACCGAGGATACCGGCTGCGACGGCCTCGAGCTGAACTTCGGTTGCCCGCACGGCATGAGCGAGCGCGGCATGGGCTCGGCGGTCGGACAAGTGCCAGATTACGCCTGCATGATCGTCGAGTGGGTGAAGGAAGTCGCCAAAACGCCGGTGATCGTCAAGCTCACGCCGAACATCACCGATGTTCGTTACATCGCGCGCGCCGCCGCACGTGGTGGCGCCGATGCCATCTCATTGATCAACACCATTAACTCGATTACGAGTATTAATCTCGATACGCTCGAACCGCGGCCGGCAGTGCGCGGAAAATCTTCGCACGGCGGCTATTGCGGCCCGGCAGTGAAACCGATTGCGTTGAACATGGTCAATCAAATCGCCGGCGATCCTGAGATGCAAACGGTGATGCATCGTTCGAACGGCAAGCAAAACGGCGCGCCGTTCCGAGTTCCTATCAGCGGCATCGGCGGTATTCAAAGCTGGCAGGACGCGGTGGAGTTCATGCTGCTCGGCGCCACCAGCGTACAAGTTTGCACCGCGGTGATGCACTACGGCTTTCGCCTCGTCGAAGGCATGATCGAAGGCATGGCGAATTGGATGGAAGAAAAAGGCTTTCAAAAGCCGGCGGATTTCATTGGCAAAACCGTCGATAGAGTGACTGACTGGGGCCATCTTGATTTGAATTACAAGCTCGTCGCCAATATTAATGAAGAAAAATGTATTCACTGCGGCCTGTGCTACATCGCTTGCGAAGATGGTTGCCATCAAAGCATTCGCATGCAACCACACAACGGCGTCAATCACTACTCCATCAAGGAAGAAAGTTGCGTCGGCTGCAACATGTGCATGATCGTTTGTCCGGTGGAAGGTTGCATTGCGATGAAGGAGATCGACACCGGCAAGCCGGAGATGTCGTGGAACACGTATCAACAATGGTTGGCCGAAGGCAAGGTCGCGCCCATTCTGCCGCCGGAACATGTTTAAATAGGTTGCGAGGAAGCAGCTCGGCATGCGTAAGATCGACTATGACATCTGGTCATTCCTATCCGGCTGGCGCGAAATCCAAAATACGAAAGTAAGTGTAGTGCGAAAGGATCGCGGGCAGCTTGTTCGCACTTTTGCCGAACTGGTCGAGCGAGTGGCGCAGTTGTCATTCCGTAATCCGGAGTTCGTGCTTTTTTACCGCGGCCAGCCTCAAGATTTTCCTAATCGGACCGGTGCCTCATCTCTTTATCCTGGCATATTTCGCAGTCATGCGAGTTACTTGAAGCAAGATGAAGTCGAGCGCCGATTTCAACGACTTCTACGCGCCGAAGATCTGTTGAGCGAGCAGTATGATCTCGAAGGTGCCCGCCGCATTCGTATTCATCAGATCTTGCGGTGGGCCATTCTGCAGCACTATGAAGTGTGTGCAACTCCGCTCCTGGACGTCACCCAATCGCTGCGAGTGGCTTGCGCTTTTGCGCAACTACAGACAAAAACCGGCGCTTTAATTTACGTGCTGGGATTGCCACAAATCAGCGGCAGCGTGACGGCATCTTCTGAACACGGGATTCAAATCATTCGATTGTTGAGCATCTGTCCACCTTCGGCTCTCCGCCCGCATTTCCAGGAGGGTTTCTTGGTGGGTGAGTACCCCACGATTAGCTTCAAGACGAAAGCCGAGTATGATCGCAATGAGTTTGATTTCGGCCAACGCCTGCTCTGCAAATTTCGTTTGGGACGCAAAGCTTCGTTTTGGACGAAAGACTTCCCGATGATTTCAAAACGCGCCCTTTATCCTGATGCGCGTATGGATCGCCTGCATCGGCTTGCACAATCTATCAGTGTGCAATTATAAGTTCACCTATTCCTTAAACAGAGAGTTGCGCCTTGCAAAACTTTTTCACGCGCCTCATTCAGGCAATTGTCTTGCTTGTAGCCATCTCGGATGTGAAAAGTTCCTTGGCACAGGATGAGGCCAAAAGCTTAACGATCATCCACACCAACGACCTGCAATCGCGGCTGCTGGGTTTTGCGCCCAATCGTGAATACACGCCGTTCACGTTGGGCGACGATCAAACCATCGGTGGCATTGCCCGCATCGCGACGGTCATCAAATCACTCAAGCGCAAATCACCCGAAACCACGCTCGTGATCGACAGTGGCGATTTTCTCATGGGCACACTTTTTCACACGATCTCGCGCGAAGAAAGCGCCGAGCTAAGGCTGTTGCACGAGATTGGCTATGACGCGATCGCACTGGGTAATCACGAGTTTGATTTTTGTCCGCGCGGCCTGGCTCAAATTCTCAATGCCGCTTTGGCCAAAGGCGATATTCCGGCCTTGCTCTGCGCCAATATCGTTTTCAGTGAAAACGACACGAGCGACGATGAATTGCAAGCTCTGTTCAAACGCGGCGTGGTGAAGCCGTATCAAATCTTCGTCAAGAATGGCTTGCGCATCGGCGTCTTTGGCGTGATCGGCATGAATGCAGCCGAGGTCGCGCCGTTTGCTGCGCCGGTGACGTTTGCAAATCCAGTTGAGACCGCGAAGCGCATCGTCAAAATTCTCAAGAATGATGAACGGGTTGATGTGATTATTTGTGCTTCGCATGGCGGCGTATGGAGAGAATCGGATCAGAGCAGTTGGAAAGGTGAGGATATCGATCTGGCCTCCGAAGTGCCTGAAATCGACATCGTGGTTGGCGGCCATTCGCATACGTTTTTAAAAGAGCCGATTATGGTGAACAATACGCCGGTGCTGCAAGCCGGCTCCGAAGGGCGGTATGTCGGTGTACTGAATTTGAAGATTGCAAATGGCGCGGTGACGATGACAGATTATCGGAGCCTCGCCATCAATGATTCAGTCGAAGCGGATCGTGATATTCAAGCGAAAGTCGATCACTACGAAGAGATTGTCAACCAAAAAATTTTAAGCCCGTATAGCTTGGCGTTCGATCAAGCTTTTGCCGAGACTCAGTTTGACTTGACGATCAAAGAAGATAATTCCAATTTGGGTGATCTGGTCAGCGACGCGATCCGGTGGAGCATTGACCGGCATGAGTATAATCCCGCCATGCCGAATACGCGCACCGTTATTGCGGTGGAATCGAATGGGATGATTCGGGACGATTTGCTGATGGGAAAATCCGGTCTCTTGCAAGTTTCCGATCTTTTTCGGGTCGTGCCGTTGGGCATCGGCATGGTGGATGATCAACCGGGTTTTGCTTTGATGAGTTTCTATCTCACCGCGCCGGAGATCAAAAAGGCTTTCGAGGTTTTGACCTCGGTGCATCCTCTAAAAGGATGGGATTATTTTTTGCAGATCTCTGGCGCAAAATTTCGCTACAATCACAATCGCGTGATTTTTGATCGCGTCATCGACATTGAAATCGCCGACGCTGACGGCAATTTCGCGCCGCTTGATCTCTCATCGAGTAACAAACAACTCTATAAAGTCGGATGCAATATTTTCGTTGGGACTTTTATCAAGATCGTTGGCGACTTTACCTGGGGCTTCTTGCGCATCGTTCCTAAAGACAGCTCGGGCAAGCCTATTGAAGATTTGAACACAGCTTTGGTCGATGCCAATCCCGTCGAGACGGGAATTCAAGAAGTCAAGCAATGGGCAGCTTTTCTGGAGTATGTGAAAAATTTCGAAGATGCGAACGGCAATAACATTCCCGACATTCCGGAACGATACCGCGTTCCACAAGGACACATGACAAGGGTGGATAGTTGGAGTGCAAATTCACTCTACAAAAATGCGTCTTTGGCTACATGGGGCGTCACCGGTTTGCTTTTGGTTTTGTTGCTCGGATTGGTTTGGTTGATTCGATTGGCAGCCCGGTCATTAATGAAAAGCGCCGCGGCATCCAAAACTAAAGCGCGTATAAGCGTAAAATAATTTTTGCGCCAACATGCCGAACTGCAAGCCGCCTTACGACAGCAGGCTTGCCCTCGCTTCATCACATTCCTCATTAACGCCAACCGGATGCAGAAAAATCGTTTCGTTGCAGAAGCACTTGCCCATCGAGTTCATAGACTCTGCCCACCGGGCTATCCAGACTTTGTGGTACCTCAATCGGATGTGGTGCTGTAATCCGGCTTGCGGCGGGACCTTTTGCAGCGAATGCGTGGGGGTTCTCGCTTCTCAAAACGTTCGGCAACTGCCAGTAGGTATTGGCCACCACACCCATGCCGATACACGGCGTCTGCCCAGGATCGAAAGGGTGGTCGTCATCATCAGTCATGCTCGGCATAACGAGCGTACCCTCCGGTCCAAGGGCCGTTACGAAAGCATTGATCAAGCCCAGCAGCCCATTAGCGATGGCCATTTTATCGCCATTAACCCAAATGGGTCAAGCACCACTATTGAACGATAGTTCCGCTACTTTTGTCTATCATGGAACAAGCGTAACAGGGTTGAAGATTGTTGATCTATTTTTCAACAACCGGCCGAATCTGGAGTTCAGGAGAGGAGGATAAGCGAAGATGAGAATTGTTTACAAAAGTTTGGCGTCTTTGTTCGGCGCATGGCTCATAAGTTGGGCGTGCAGCCAACCGCAGCAAACGCCATCGAATGCAAACACCATGTTTCGCGGCGATCCCCAACACAGTGGTGTTTACGCCAGCAAGGCTGTTCATCAATTCAAAGAAATAAAATGGGCACATAAAACCGACGGGCCGGTGCGTTCTTCGCCGGCGGCGACGAATGACGCGGTTTATTTTGGCAGTGGTGATGGTTATTTGTACGCGGTCGATGCCCAAAACGGACAGGAAAAATGGCGCTGCAAAACCGCGGGCGCGGTGCATTCATCGCCGGCGGTGGCGAATGGCGTGGTTTATTTTACCAGCCGCGATAATTGCCTTTATGCCGTTGAGGCGCAGAGCGGAAAGCCATTGTTGAAATTTCAAACCGGCGTGCCTTTGCCTTACAAATGGGGCTTCGATTATTATATCTCCTCGCCGCTGGTTGTGGATGGCGGCGTGTATTTCGGCAGCGAGGATGGCCATCTTTATGCGCTCGATATTCGCAGCGGCAAACCGAAATGGAAATTCGATGCGAGGAGCCGCGTGCGCAGCTCGCCGGCCTTGGCCGGCAACATGATTTATTTCGGCGATATGAACGGTTATTTTTATGCGATCGATCGCGACACCGGTGCGCAGAAATGGCGCTTCGCCACCGAAGGCGTAAAATTCGATCCCGCGGAGTTTGGCTTTGATCGCTGCGCCATCGTTTCCTCCGCCGCGATCAGCGGCGATCT
>JBOHQZ010000476.1:0-5379 GCA_050732275.1 bacterium | reverse complement strand
CAAATCATTTATTCCAAACGCAAGACCGTCAGCTTGGCGGTTGAACGCGATGCCTCGATTATCGTGCGAGCGCCGATGGGCTTTGCTGAAAATAGCATTCGCAGAGCCATCGAAAAGAAAAAGCTTTGGCTTTATAAGAAGGTGAACCACAAGCAGAAATATCCGGAGCAGTTTGCGCGAAAAGAGTTTGTCACCGGCGAAAGCATTATGTATTTGGGCCGGAACTACCGGTTGGAGATAACCAGTGATGACGAGCCGGGCGTGCGATTCCACTCCGGCTTTTTCATCTCGCGCAGCAACCAGCCCGCCGCTTCAAAACTGCTCCGCGAATGGTACATCCAACGCGCACAGCAAAAGCTCCTGCCCAAAATTACTGCTTTCGCGGAGGCACTTGGTGTGGCGTTTAATCGAATTCTCATTTCCGATCTGAAAGTAAGCTGGGGTTCATGTACTCCGAAAAACAATCTCAATTTCAACTGGCGGATCATCAAGGCGCCGGCTTTCGTCATTGATTACTTGATCGTGCATGAGTTGGCACATCTTCTTGAGCCGAATCATACCGAAAGATTTTGGAATATTGTGGCTGTCCAAGTGCCGAAATATGACAAAGCGAAGGAGTGGTTGCGGGAAAATGGTGGGGTTCTGGAGGTAGATTTTTGATGGCAAATTCATCGAGGCCGCGGCGCTCGACGCGCAACGGTTTCAGGCTCTCCTGCAACAGCACGACCTGGTTGAGCGCTGGCAGGCATTCGAGCAAAAATTTCTTCAAGGTGAATCATGACTTTTGACCTGCAGCACATCATCGAAAGTAAGCGCGTCTGGCGGCGCTCGCTGGCGCAGCGTCCGGTGGCAGAAAAGCTGGTCGTGTTGGAGGCGTTGCGCGATCGGGCTCGCACGATCCGCGCCGCGGCGTTACGGACGGAAGCGGCCAGGGTGCGCGAGTCCTCGCCGGAATATCGCAGCAAGCATCGGAAGGATTGACCATGGCCCGCAGGCAACCACCAGAGTTGACCTTACAGGCGTAGCCTTATATTCGCGTCGTATCAATTGATCTGAAACTGAGCCGAAGCAACGACGATGAACTCAATATCAAAACTCATCCCTGTTTCTATGTTCGCCATCGTCATGCTGGGTTGGTTTGGCTTTGCCGCGATAGTTCTCTTTCGGTAGAAGCTGCCAAAAATCGAGGAACAAAGGCGTGAGCGGGCATCCATAAGAAGAAGTGTCGCAGGAAAGTTATGGCTAGTTGTCCGAAAAAATCGGACAGTTGAAAATGATCGCGCCGGAAGCGGTTGAAGGATTGAGCTATGCCGTGGAAGAAACCGCCCGAACTGGCCTTCTCAAGAGCATATCGCGGATACCGAGCACTTTATCTTTTCCTTGAAGCTGGATTTGATCCGGAAGCCAACGATTTTGCTCGAGGATTGTCGCCGTGCGGGAGGAGCAACGCCTGCTTCTCTTTTTTGTTCCCGTCAAATTAGCCTTGCTTTTCACTCGCGACGCTGTTATATTTTATCAAATGAACAAAAGGAGCATTTATGGAAGCCACACTTCTCGATCTCAGCCGCCGTGTCGAAAAATTGGAGCGAAGATTTGATGTCTTGCAATTTGAACGCGGAAATTTCCCTGATTTGCCGCTCGAATCCGAACGCCTGCTCACACCGGCTGAACGTGGCAGATTGTTAATGGAAAGTGCTCGACGCAATGCAGTACGGGATAGCACGCACTTTCGCCAAGCTATGAAAGAAATGGGCATCACTGATGATATTCCTCTTTTAAGCCGAAAAGCGCTCCAACGTCTTTATTCGGAAGCAGGCTTCGATCCGGAAGCCAATGACTTTGCCCAAGGCATCGTTGCTATGCGGGAGGAATAGATGTTTCTTTTTTATTTCGATTCAAGCGCATTAGCAAAAGGATATGTTCAAGAAAAAGGCTCTACGATTGTTGATCACATCATTGAGCAGACGAAGCAAGAACAATGGCGTGTTTTGATGCTTGGCTTGCTTGAGACGATTTCAATTTTCGTTCGCAAAAAGAATAGCGGGACGATCTCGTCGACGCTTTTCCAATCAACTCTTCGTACTTTCAAAGAAGATTTTCTCGACGATTCGCAAGTGTTCAAAGTTGAAGCGACCAACGCCCTTTGTGTTGCCGCTGCCCCGTTGATTCAAGAACATTCGATCAACGCCACGGACGCCGTTGTTCTACGTTCTGCACTCGATATTGCTGCGTACGAACGCAAACTAAGCAACGAGTTAATCATCATCACCGCCGACCAGCGCCTCGTCACTGCGGCCAAAGCCGAGGGTTTGCCAGTGATCAATCCCGAAACCGCGACTTTGGCGGAAATTGAGAAATTGCTGCAACCCGAATCTCCTCCCGCTCAAAGCGCGACATGATTCTTATCTTCTTTGGCTGACTTTGATGCAAATCCCTTTCCTGCGATAACGCTTGCCTTATGCGAAAAGCAGAACTTGGTCTGATCCTCATCATTCTTCTCTTTGGTATCCTGTCGTCACTTCCCCTGTCTTGGAATGAAACCGTTGAAGACTCGCTCATCGACCTGCAATTCAAGCTGCGCGGCGAGCGGCGATTAGCGGATGACATCGTTCTCATTTTCATCGGCGCGGAGGATGTGCAAGCGCTCGGCGGATGGCCGATCACACGCGATTACTATGGGTACTTGACGCATGTGCTGAGTCGACTTGGCGCCAAAGTCATCGGTTTCGATATTTTGTTCGACACGCCCAATCGCAACTATCCGGAATTTGACAATACTCTCGCTGACTTCTTGCAATCTGCCGGCAATGTTTGCTTGCCGATGACGTTTGCGGAATTGGCGCACGAACAAATAAAAACCGTGAAAGCAAACCTGCCTGATGGGATAATGACCGGACGTGAATCGTCTTTCCCATTTACAAAGCTTAAAGAACGCGCTGCCGGCCTCGGATTTGGCAATTTCGATACCGAGCCGATCGTTCGCCAAGCGCCACTGGTTGTGGCCGACGGCGACAGTTTCATACTCTCTTTTGGCGTTGAGCTGGCGCGGCTTTATTTGAATGGCACGCGCGCGGTCGAGACCACGCTTGAGGCCATCATTATAAAGGATACCAGCAAATCTTATTCTTTTCCCGTTGACCGGCAGGGAAGGATGCGCCTCAATCATTTTGGCGATATCGACGATCTTACAACGATGGGTTTTGTCGATTTGCTGCAAGCTTTCGAGAGAGCACCGGATTCATTAAACTTTAGCGGAAAAATTGTTATTGTTGCCGGCACTGCGCCGAGCATGCCCATCCTCAAAGCGACGCCGTTGGCTGACGCGCTTCCCGCGGCGTTGATTCATGCCACGGTGGCAGAGAATCTCATCCAGCGCAATTATTTGTGCGAAGTGCCGGCGCTTATTCAATTGGCATTGGCCGTTCTGCTCGCTATTTTTGCTTGGCTCGTTTGGCAAACCAATCGCGGCAAATTGCTTGTTGCAGCCGGCGTGGGTATTCTTTTGCTGTATTGGATAGTGGCGATGGCGTTCTTTAATCAAGCGAATCTTGTCCTCCCGTTGTTTTATCCAACACTTGCTTATATCACCTCCTTCATTTACGCCGGCTTAATGCAGCGCCGTGCGGCAGATGAATCGCTAACCAAGCTTTTTCAGGAGCAAATCGTCGTTAAGGAGTCACAACTCGAAGCAGCTAAATTCAGATTGGCCGAATTGCAAAATACGCTCGCACAACGAACGGCGGATTCCGAGCAAACGCGGCAACTGGCCGAAGAAAGGCAAAATGCTATTCTCGCGCTTGAAAAAGAATTGCGCGACCTGCGAACGCACGTGGTTCCCGAAGAACATTTTGTCCCCAAACAATTTCCTGAAATTGTTCACGCGGCCAATAGCAAAATGGCGGCGATCTTGTCGGTGGTTGAAAAGATCGGCTCCGAAGCCATTCCGGCGTTGCTGCTCGGCGAAACCGGCACCGGCAAGGAGATGGTCGCGCGCGCCATCCACCAATCCGGCAAGAGAAGAAATGCGCCGTTTGTCGCGATCAATTGCGGCGCGCTGCCCGAGACCTTGCTTGAAAGCGAGCTGTTTGGCCACGAAAAGGGCAGCTTCACTGGCGCGACTTCGCGACGCCGCGGCCGTTTTGAGTTGGCGGACAAGGGCACGATTTTCCTTGACGAAATCACCGAGACCACGCCGGCGTTTCAAGCGCGGCTCTTGCGGACTTTGCAAGAAGGAACTTTCGAGCGGCTTGGAGGCGAGCAAACGCTCAAAGTCGATGTGCGCGTGATTGCGGCTTGCAACAAAGATTTGCAGGAAGAAGTTGCGGTCGGCCGTTTTCGCGCCGATTTGTTTTATCGCCTCAATGGTTTCCCGATGACGTTACCAACTTTGCGCGAACGCCAGGATGACATTCCACTTCTCGCCGCGCGCTTTTTAAAAAAACATGGTTACCAAACGACTCTAACCTTTTCTGAGCAGGCCATGGAAATTTTGTGTACCTTTGCCTGGCCTGGAAACGTGCGGGAGTTGGAGAATGTCGTGCGCCGGGCGGCGATCCTGGCGCAAAGTGAAGGGCGCAATATTATTCAGCATAATGATCTACCGAGAGAAATAATTGAAAAAGAGTCGTCCCAACAAGTGAAGGCTGTTTATCAACCCCTTGAAGAGCAAATTTTGGAAATGCTGCGCGCGCTAAAATTCTCGCGCTCGGCGATCACCCAAACCGCAAAGGCGCTCGGCAATCGTGACCGCGGCACGATCACGGAATATTTTCGCGGTATCTGTTTTGAGCATTTGGTGAAGGCCAACTACGATGTGGAAACGGCAGCGCGGGCGATTGCGGCGACAAGTGATGTGGAGACGATTGGAAGAGTTCGCGCGAAGATCGAGGATTATCTCAAAAACCTGCGGGCATCTGATGCGAGTGAGGCATTGTTCAAGGGCTTGCCGAAAAAGTATCATCCATATCTGCAGCAGGTTGTACTCAATCAAAAAAAGTTTTCCAACGGATAGATTAAGCCCAGCGGATATTTTATCAGTTGGGCTTAATCTATCCGTTAGAGTTTTTGAAGAATATTATTTGTAACTATTCAGGTACAATAAAGAAATTGTCATTCCGTAGGAATCCTGTTCCATTTCAAGCACTGTGCTGGTGCGAAACAGGATTCTTCCAGAATGACAAGCGAGGGGATGGCTGAATAGTTACTATTATTTTACGCCTGCCACTCAGTGAGAACACGTTCGACCTTTTCCCCCCACCAAAGCCCGCGCCTCGTGCCGATCATAGCCGCTAAACAACAGCTCGTCATAATTGGTGTGTTGATGCCGCACGTGCGCGCGGACGGCAAGCATGATCATTTGCGGATCGAACTCTTTTGCTG
>JBOHQZ010000475.1:0-5388 GCA_050732275.1 bacterium | reverse complement strand
CAGCGATATCCCAAACGCAAAGTATCTCCGGAATCGCGCGAGAATTTCTTGAGCAAATTTTTATTGAATGGCGACAAGAGAGCAATTTCCAAACGCGTCGCGCCTTTGGGGCCGCGGAATTGCGCGAGATCGTGTGAGAATTTGAGTTTGTTGATGGCCTGAATCTCATTGTGTGCCGCGACCGGGCTCTCATCATGCGCCTTGAGGACTTCAACCTTGGCTTGTTCAAAAATTCGCAGCGTAGGGACCGCGGGTTTGACAAACTCTTCGGTTAGAACAGTAAGACTGTTGACGGCGAACGCTGCATGCGCTTGTTCAGTCTCCAGCATCTGCAAACGCGCCGCAGCCTGGCCAAAGACCGGCGAGACGGCGGCCCGTTGTTCGGCGAAAACCATCCAGATAAAAACCTGGGCATCCGGATTGAGCGGTTTGCCGCTTAACAGGACGTCGGCGAGATTTTCAATTTCTCGAAAAATCGCACCGTCTTTCATAAAATGAACGAGTAGGTTATGTGTGACGTTTTCATACGACCAGCTTTCATTGGGCCGGGTTTTAAAATTGCCAATATCTTCATAACGGAATGACGGTTTTCCATATTTGAGATAGTATTTGCCGCGATCGTCAAAATAGGGCGGCTTCCAATAGGGAAAATTTTCTCTGGCGTAAGCCCGGCGCTTCAGAACATCCACCAGCCAATCATTCTCCGGCAGCAGCGGGTTGGGATTCGAGGCTTTCCAATAGTTTTCTATATAAGCTTTGCGGGCGTCCAACGTCGGAAGGCTATCGTAAGCTTGCATCTGCTGGGCGTCGAGCAGGAGCAGAAACTCCGTTTCAAATTCATTCTTGAAGGTGATCGCATCGGAGGCGCGGAGTACGGCCAAATATTGTTTCTCGGTTTTGATGGTATCCGAGCGGACGTGTTGCGGGGCAAATGGCAAAACATGGCCTAAAGCGTCATCCGCAAGATTCAGCGTAACGGCGCTCGGCAGAAATAAAAGAGACGTTCTTGCCAACAAGCTCAGAAGGCTTGCTGCCAGTTTCTTTTTCATTGAAATTATCCCTTGCGTTCGTAGTTTCGCCTTCAGGCGTCGAACGTTTGAATTAAAGAGAGTTTCAACAGGCCACAAAAGTTTTTGCTAATGCCAACGTTTCACGCCTAAAGGCGAAACTACGAACAAACTTCAATCCTCAACAACAATCTCTCTCGCCACACTCGCTTTGAGATTTGCATTTTTGGCATCGGCAACCGTGATCTCCAGCCGGTGCGCGCCGCTCGCGAGATTGCCGAGGTCAAGGGCGATCAACTCTTGCGAGGCCTCATCCACCACCGGCTGGGTTTGCGACAAGCTGACGGCGGTTTCCCTGCCGCCGGCCAGCAGGCGCGACAATTTCTTGAACAAGCTTTGCCGGCCAAGATTCGAAAAAACTTTGTAGGTGATTTCATAACTCTCCGCGACGCCGGCGGCACGCAGATTGTAAATCTCAAAATAGCAAAACAGCGGAATGCCTCGACGCACTTTGAGATAAGGATACGGCGCCAGCAAAAAATTTTGCTTTTCCAGCGCCGGCAGGACGAGGCTTTGATTTTCATTCTTTACTTCGGCGTACAATTGCAGGTCGCTGAGCATCAATTGGCTGCCGTTGAAGTCGCGAATAGCGAGCGGTTTTTTTGAATAGCCAAGTTTATCGAGGCGCCCGCTTTGCACCTGCAAAGCCAGCTCGGCTTGCTGCGGCGGAGCCAAAAACGCCAGACGGCCCACGGCGTTGGGAAGATTCTCTGCTACGGCCCATTTTGCCGGGAAGGTGTTTTGCCAGCGTTTTGCCGCCATTGAATCGAGGTTGTGGTCGCGCAACATCCAGGCAAACTCGACGGCAATGGTGTCCATCGTCAGCGAATCGAGCTGATCCACAAAATTTTTTTTGAGCGGCGCCAGGAAAGTGATCTCGACGCGGGTATGGCCGTTGACGCCGCGAAATTGCGCGAGGTGTTCTTGAAAAGCGAGCCGATTGGCGGCATGCACCGCCTCGTAGCCGTTGACCGGCAAATCACGCCGCACTTCGCCCGCGGCGACGTCGTTGCTTCTCGTAACTTCCAATAATCTTTCGGAGACGGATTGCACGTCCACGCGCAATAAGCCGGGACGATTCGGATTGCCGGATGCGGCAATGATCGCGGATTCGAATTTTTCGATTTGCTGCGCGGTTTGGCCTAAAAATGGGGAGATTGCCGCCCTTTGTTTAATGAGGTCGCTCCATTGCCACGGCAGGTTTTTCTTTTGATGCGAAGCCAGAACTTCCGTCAAGCTTTCAATCTCGCGAAAAGCCGGACCGGCTTTGACGAAGTGTACGACAAAATCTCGCGCGAGGTTCGGGTAGGCCCAGCTCTCGTTGGCGTTCACGGTGTAATGTTCTTCCGGCCCGCCTTTGTAAGAATACTGGCTTTGGATGGCGCGATAGTTGGCGGAGCTAAAAAAGCCGACGCGGCGCAAGCCACCGGGATCTTCGAAGCGATTGATCGGCTTGCCATATTTCAGATAATATTTACCGCGATCGTCAAAATACGGCGGAGCGGACGCCGGGAAATTCCGGCGAGCAAATTCGCGGCGCTGCAAATGCTCCGCCAGGCGCAAATTCGCCGGCAGTAGCGGCGCGGGGTTGCTCGCTTTCCAATAATACTCGACGAAGGCTTTGCGCTCGGCCAGAGTGGACAGGCTGTCGTAAGCTTGCGACATGGGCCGGTCGAGCAGCAGCAGAAATTCGGTTGCAAATTCGTTGTGGAAGGCGGTGGAATCAGCAGCGCGAAGGGCGGCGAAGTATTGTTTTTCCGTTTTGATTGAATCGTTACGCCGGGTGGAAGCAGCGGCTGGCCGCGGAGCTTGCAGGGCAGCAATCGGCGGAGTGACGGCAAGTATCAGCATCGTCAAGGCAAGAAGGCCGGCGCAACAAACAAAAGAGTGCCGGCGGTTGAAGAGACTTTGTTTTTCCTTCATCATCTGAGGAGAATTTCCAGAGTTCGTCACGATTCATTGGCGCTTGCCGAGTCGAATACACATGCGGAAATTCTTTTTCAAAACCAACGGCGATTTTGGAGTAGACTCAAATGGAAAAACCGTCAGTTTGACGTCGAGAGCTTCTTCAGATAGGCTTCAATCTCTTCGCGGGTCAACCCTTTCAAGCGCTCTTCCGGCGGCAATCCTTTCAAGCGCTCTTCCGGCGGCAATCCTTTCAAGCGCTCTTCCGGCGGCAATCCTTTCAAGCGCTCTTCCGGCGGCAATCGTTTTACCAACTCTTCCACTGGCAGGTCTTCGAACAAATCTTCTTCCCACGCTAATGCTTTCCAAATATCTTGCATCGTGATATCCTTCACCCATTGTTTTGAAAACCTCATTTCAGGAGTGAGTTCGCCGCGAAACAACGCTTTTAACCGCATCCGGTTCATAATTTTTATCAAGGGCTGTCCCTCCAACTGTTTCCGTTCTTCCGGCGCCAGTTCCGCCAAAAGTTCTTCTTTCATCTCTCTTGTGAAATCTTCCACGGTATATGGCATGGCCGTACCCTCGACTTGGTAAAATCCAAACAACTTGTTTATTACTGAGCTCAGATTTTTCTCTCGCCACTGGTAATGCGACGAGCCGTATTGAACATTTTCCGCTATGCCGCTAAACAGCAGCCAAGGTGCATTGCGCTCGACCTTCGGAACTTCACTGAGAACGATGAGGCGAATCCGCCGGCTTCCCCATCGCACCTCGTAGACGCCTTGCTTGATCAGCTCCAGTGAAAATTCCGATTCGAGCTTTTCGGGATGGCGCGTGCTGACGGCATACAACTGAAAATCTTCAACCGGCAACAACTTTTCCAAAGAAGAACTGCGCAGCTTTCGATAGTTGACGGAATGGCCCAGCAGCTCATCCAACGTCCAAGCATCCAGAGGCTCCTGAAACGATTTGTAGGTCAGCAGATTGTGTCGTGCCAGATTCTCCAGACCGTCCGGCGGCTCTGAAATTTGGCTTTCCGATTCCCGCTCGATAATCAAGACGTCCAAACGTTGCTTTTTGATGGAAAGGTCTTTTTCCAGCTCGACTTCATAGCCGGAATCGGTAAAGTAGTCGGTCATGGTCAAACCGAATAAGCGATGCCAATCGATCATGCCCCAAAGCGCTCCTCAATATGCACAACCAAAATAATAAATTTATTGTACAAAGTCAAGCTCGCCATTGCAAACGACCCAGCCAAAAACAGGTTCGCGTCTTGGCAATCACCCTTTTTCGATGTGATAGCTATGCAGCGACCTCATCTCGCCCAGTATTCATGCGGGGTTCATAAAATTTTCAAGTCGCCAACGGATAGACTGCGGACGCAGTCTATCCGTTGGCCTCACTCCCGGCATTCGTCTCCTCGAGCAATCGTTCCATCTCCTTTTTTACCTTGTCGAGCGCCTTTTTCGTGCCCGGCTGATCGATCAAATTCTTCATCTCATAAGGATCGGTTTTGAGATCGTAGAGTTCATCCATCCCTTCCAGCTCGAGATAGTGAATGTATTTCCAGCGCCCGTCGCGCAGCGCCTTGTAGCCCATCTGCAGCATACGCGGAAAAACGCGGTCGGAGTAGTACTCGATCAGAAACGCGTCGCGCCATTTAGGCTTGTCATCTTTCAACAGCGGCACGAGCGAACAGCCCTGCATATTGTCCGGGACTGGCGCGCCGGCCAGCGCCAGCAGCGTGGGCGCGAGATCGATATTGAGCGCGAATTCATCGCGTACCGTCCCGGCTTTGATCAGTCGCGGGTAGCGCACGAGCAGCGGCATGCGAATAGACTCCTCATAGGCCAGCCGCCGTTCGACGCTCAGGCCGTGTTCACCGTAAAAGTAACCGTTGTCACTGGCCAAAACGATCACGGTCTCGTCGAGTTGGCCGGTCTCTTGTAAAGCGCTGAGGATGTCGCCGACGCTTTCTTCAACCGCCATCAGTGTGCGCAGCCGGCCCAGCACCGCGTCGTCAGGCGTGCCGGTGTTGGCTCCGAGTGGCGGCAGGTTGCCAATCCGGCGTTCGAGCGCCGGCTTGCCGGTCGGCGCACGCATCGCATTGGGCCGGCGCGGAACCTTTTTGCCGGCGTACAACTCGCGGTGTCGCTCGGCCGGGATGAACCGCTCCGCGTCAGTCAAGTCGACGCTCCCATCGTCACGCTGAATCGCTTCCGGATGAATCGCTTTGTGGGCCAGATAGACGAGGAACGGTTTGTCGTGTCGCCGCTTGATGAATTCCACCGCGTAGCCGGAAAGCAGGTCGGTGATGTAGCCGCCGGGCTTGAGGTCTTTGCCGTCTGCATTGATTTCGGGATCGAGATACGTCCCCTGTCCTTTGAAACTCACCCAGCGATCGAAGCCCGGG
>JBOHQZ010000474.1:0-5412 GCA_050732275.1 bacterium | reverse complement strand
ATTCGTGCTGCACATAAAGCATGATGAGCGCGCAGCACGTCATGCCGATCGCCAAGCCGGCGACGTTGATGAAAGAATAGCCTTTGTGCTTGCGCAGATTTCTGAAGGCGATTTTGAGATAATTTTTGAACATAATCTGGTTCCAGTAATCAGTAATCAGTAGTCAGTTCATGTCATTAAGTTAAGCGGAGATCAGGTAGTCCCGAAGGGGCTTGTGAAAATAGCCCACCAATTTATTGGTGGGAACGAAATTTAAAAAGCCTATCAAGTCCCGAAAGGGACGAATGAAAACGGAATGGTCGTAATTTTTCAAGCGTTCTTTTCAACCGTCCCTACGGGACTTTGGATTGAGGTGTATCTTGGTTCCCAGAAATAAAATTTCTGGGCTATTTTCACGCTGTCCCTGCGGGACGGAATCATTGTCTGCTAACTTAATGACATGAAGTATTCAGTAATCAGTGATCAGTTTACTGAATACTGAATACTGAATACTGAATACTGATCACTGAATACTGATCACTGGTTACTGTTCACTCGTAGCGCAACGCTTCGACCGGATTTGCCAGCGCGGCTTTGACGGCTTGAAAGCTGATGGTGAGCAGCGCGATCCCGAGGGCGAGCGCCGTGGCGAGAAGAAAAGTCCCCGCGCCAAGCTCGATGCGATAGGCGTAATTTTGCAGCCACTTGCTCATCGCGTAATAAGCGGCCGGCCAGGCAATGACGTTGGCAAGCAAAACCAGTTGCGCAAATTCTTTGGAGATCAAACCGGCCACGCCGGTGACCGAAGCGCCGAGCACTTTGCGGATGCCGATTTCTTTGGTGCGATTCGTGACGGAAAGTGTCGTCAAGCCGAACAGACCGAGACAGGCGAGCACGATCGCAAAGATGGTGGAATAGCGCACGATCGTTCCCCAGCGCTGCTCGAGCTGATATTGGCGCTGCACGTCTTCATCGAGAAATGAAAATTCGAAAGGCTTGTTCGGCGCCACTTCACGCCAGGTGGTTTCCAGCAGTGACAATGTTTTGGCCGTGCCGGCAGGGCTGATCCGCACTAAAATCTCATTCATCGGCCATTCGGGATCCGCCAGCAGCATCACCGGACCAATTTCCTGGCGCAATGAGAGAAAATGAAAATCTTTCACAACGCCGACCACCTCCGGGCCGCCAGGAATCCGCTTTTCATCCCAACCGTTGAGCCGCTTGCCGATGTATGGCGCTTGCCATTCGAACTCGCGCGCCAACGTCTCGTTCACAATCACAGACTGTTGGGCGTCCAAACCTCGTTCGGTTTGAAAAGTTCGGCCGCCGAATAATGTAATTCCTAGCGTCGTGAGAAATGCGTCGTCGATGCGATAGACGTAAGCGGCTCTTTGCTTGCCGTTGTGCTCGAAGCCATTGCGATCGTAGCCGTGCGTGAACGCGCCGCTCGTGCCGCTGATGCTGACGATGCCGGACTGTCCCGACAAACGATTCTTGAATCTTGCCAGCATTTCATCGCCGTTATCTTTCGCGCCGGTGAACATGTTGATGACGACGACGTGCTCGGCATTATAGCCGAGGCTTTTGGTCAACAAGAATTTCAATTGCGCGGAGAAAACCAGCGCCGCGACGATCAAAAAAATGGAGAGGCCGAATTGAAAGACCACCAAGCCGCGCGTGAAAAAATTCTTGCCGCCGAGCTTGGCCATTCCCTTTAAAACGGCAGCCGGCGCGAAGCGCGAGAGAAACAGTGAGGGATAACTGCCCGCAAGCAAGCCGGTCAACAGCCACAAACCGATCAACCCCGCCATGAGCCAATTGCGATAAAAATAACTCAACGCGAGTTTTTTCGAGGCAAGCTGGTTGAACGCCGGCAAAAACAGCTCGGCCAGCACGAGGCCGACAATGAAAGCGAAGAGCGAGAGCAGCAGCGCCTCGCCCCAAAATTGCCGGATGAGATGAAGACGCACCGCGCCCAAAACCTTGCGCACGCCGATTTCCTTGGCGCGGCTGGCGGCGCGGCCAATCGCCAGCGTCATGAAGTTGATACACGCAATCAAAAGAACGAATCCCGCAATGCCGGCCAGGATGTACGAATACATCGGGTTGCTCTTCTCCTCTTGCGAGGAAATATCAACCGAGCCGAGATGCACCTCGCGCAGCGGCTGCAAGCGAAGCTGAAAAGCATCCGCGTCTTTGCTCAAATAACCGTCGCTTTGATTGCGCTCGATCATGCTGCCAAAATATTTTTGCACGAATGGCGGCAGCTTGCGCTCCAAATCGGCAACTGGGGCGTTTCCATCGAGCCGGACAAATAATGAGCCGTTGAAATTTCTCCAACTGTCTTTCGTGCGCTCATAACTGCCGTGCTTTTGAATGGGAAGCAGAAATTGAAATTGCAGGCTGGAATGATCCGGAACATTTTTCGCCACGGCGGTGACGGCGAAGTCTTCGGCGCGGCCGCGAATATTGATGTGCAACGGCTTGCCGAGCGGGTCGCCGTCGCCGAAATATTTTCGCGCCGTCTTTTCGGTGATGACGACGGAATTAGGATGCTCCAGCGCCGTCGTTGGATTTCCTTGCAAAAGAGGAAAGTCGAAGGTGGAGAAAACAACGGCGTCAGTGAACATCAACTCTTCACTGAACGTCTTTTCGCCGTTCGTTACGATGCTGCCGCCGGTATAAAAACGAATCGCCGTCTTGACTTCCGGAAATTCCGCCAGCAACGCTGGCGCCAGCGGCATGGGTTGGAAACCCGAAGCGCGCTTTTCTCCGTCGGGCTTTTTCTCGACTTCAATGACGCGGAAAATGCGATCCGCATTCGGATGAAAATCGTCATACGACCATTCGTTCTGCACAAAGAGCATGATCAAAATGCAGACCGCAAGGCCGACCGCGAGACCGGTGATGTTGATAAACGTGTAAAGCTTGGCGCGCGTGAGGTTGCGCAGCGCGACTTTGACGTAATTTTTGAGCATCGCCGACTCCAGTTGTCAGTTATCAGTATTCAGTTAAGTTGTTAGTATTCAGTTCGCAGAAAATTGATCACCGTTTACTGATCACTGGTCACTGTTTACTGATCACCGGTCACTGATTACTGGCCACTGCTCACCTAAATTCGTGCTTTTTCCTTAAAATTCTCCGTAACCACATGGCCGTCAAACAAGTGTACGATGCGATGCGCAAACTCGGCGTAAGACGGCGAGTGCGTCACCATCACGATCGTCGTGCCGGTTTCATTCAATTCCGTCAACATCTTCATCACCTCGTCGCCGTGCGCCGAGTCGAGATTTCCGGTCGGCTCGTCGGCCAGGATGAGCTTGGGCTTGGCCACCAAAGCGCGCGCGACAGCCACACGCTGCTGCTGGCCGCCGGAAAGCTGCTGCGGAAAATGATTTTTGCGGTGCATGATCTGCATGTGCTCCAGCACTTCACCGACGCGCTTCTTGCGCTCGCCGGCGGCAACGCCGAGATAGAACAGCGGCAGCTCGACGTTTTCATACACCGTCAGCTCGTCGATGAGATTGAAGCTTTGGAAGACGAAGCCGATATTCTGCTTGCGCGTGTTGGCGCGCTGCCGCTCGGAAAATTTGGAAACCTCCTGGTCGATAAAAAAATATTCGCCGTCGCTGGGGTTGTCGAGCAAGCCGAGCAGGTTCAGCAACGTCGATTTGCCGCAGCCCGACGGCCCCATGATGGCCACAAATTCGCCGCCCTTGACTTCGAGATTGATATTGTTGAGCGCCGTCGTTTCCACTTCTTCGGTGGTGTAAAGTTTTCTGAGATTGTTGGTTCTGATCATGGTGGCTCCTTTGGGTTAAAACGTGAAACGTAATGCGTAAGGCATAAAACGTAATGCGCAATTTGTTGTTACATTTTTACGCATCACGCATTGCGCATTATTCTATTTGATATAAGCCGCGAGCATTCCTTTTACCATTGTCGCCTCGCGCGCAAACTGCGCGTATAAAGGATCGTTGAGCAGGCCGCGATACTGCGCCGATCGCAAATCCTCTTCCAAATTACTCGCCGCTTGCCAGGCACTCTTGAAGAAACGCGTCGTTTCCGGCTTGGCGAGCTTGTTACCTGCCTTCACAATATTGGCGGCGATGGCAAGACAATCGTGGCGAATGCGATCGGTCAGATCATACGATCCTTTCTTCGGGAACTTTGCGGTGGCATTAAAAAGCGCCAGCAGCAAAGAGCGGCTCTTGATCCAGACTTGCAATTTTCTGAAGTCGCAAAATTGACGTTCTTGCATTTGACTGCTCCTGGGCGTAATACGTAAAACGTAATGCGAAAATTAGTATCTTTACGTTTCACGTCTTACGTTTTACTTCTTACGCCTCACTTTTTCAAAATCAATTTATCAATATCCCCAAAACTATCATAACTCGAAGTAATCACGCGCTCGCCGGTCTCGAGGCCTTCGAGCACTTCGAACACTTGCGGATTTTGCCGGCCCAGCTTGATGCTGCGCTTGGTGGCGAAATCGCCGGACTCGTCGAGCACGTACACCCATTGCCCGCCGGTCTTTTGATAAAACCCGCCGCGCGACAGGAGGGTCGCCTCGGAAAGATCGCCCAGTTCCAAGCGAATGTGCAGCGTCTGGCCGCGGCGAATGCCCTCCGGTTCCTTGCCTTGAAACTCCAAATCGACGTCGAAGCGGCCGTCGCGAATTTCCGGAAAAACTTTTTTGGTGATGAGCACGTAGGTTTGGCCGGCAAAATCGAACTCACCGGTCTGGCCGAGGTTGATGCGCGAGAGATAATGCTCGTCGATGCCGGCGCGCACCTTGAAACCGTCGAGAATGTCGACCTGTCCCAATCGCTGGCCTTGCGCTTTGGATTCGCCGATCTCGGCGTTGAGCGAGGTGAGCTGGCCCGTCACCGGCGCGCGAATGATCATGCTCTCCAATCTTTCCTTGGTAACGTCCAGATTCGTCTGCATCCGCTTCAATGAAGATTCCAATTGCTCGATTTGAACTTGTCGAAACAGCGAATCCTGCTTGAAGGACTCGATCGCCAGCTCTTTTTGCCGGCGGCGATAATTATATTCATCGAGCGTTTGCTCAAATTCTTGCTGCGAAATCAGATTTTTTTGCCGCAACTCTCCTGCACGCTCGTTAAGACGCTTCAGGCGCTGCACCTGATATTCCTGATCGTTGAGCTGCTGGCGCAAGTTCAAACGGCTTTGTTCCATGAGCAGGCGCGTGTTGCGCAGATTATTGCTCTGCTCGAAAAACTGCGCCTCGCGGAACATGATGTCGAGCAGCAGATTAGTATTGGTGAGCTGCAAAATTTTATCGCCCTCTTTGACGAACGCGCCGGCTTCGATGAATTTCGTTTCCACGCGGCCGCCCTCGATGGCGTCGATATAAATCGTCTTGATCGGCAGCACCGAGCCGGTGACCGGGATGAACTCTTGGAACGG
>JBOHQZ010000473.1:0-5418 GCA_050732275.1 bacterium | reverse complement strand
CGGCTTTGATGGCGTGCGCGCTTACGGTTGCCAACGCAATCACCAGCGCGGTTCCGCCGGCCAACAGAAACACCCACCAGCCGATGTCGATGCGATAAACGAAATTTTGCAGCCAGTTTTGCATGATGAAATAAGCCACGGGCGCGGCGATAAGAAAAGCGAGCAACACGAGCCGCGCAAAGTTTTTGGCGAGCAAAGCGATCAAGCTGGGCAAAGAGGCGCCCAGCACTTTGCGAATGCCGATCTCTTTCGTGCGCTGCTCCGTAGTGATCGCGGCGAGGCCGAACAAGCCCAGGCACGCGGTGAAGATCGCCAGTCCGGCGATGACGCCCACGATCTGGCTCACTTGTTTGTCGGAAAGATAAAGCATGGCGAAGTGCTCGTCGAGAAAAATATATTGAAACGGCCGGTCGGGCACGTGTTCGTTCCAAACCTTTTCGAGATGCGTGAGCGCCGCAGCATAATTTTGCGGGCTGATCTTGACCGACATTTCATCATATCCCCAAGTCTGGCTGCTGATATAAAGCGGCTGAATTTTGTGGTGCAGCGAATTGAAGTTGAAATCTTTCACCACGCCGATCACCGTGCCCAGCGTATCTTCCCAGCTCACGCCAAATTGCTTGCCAATCGCATCATCCCAGCCGAGATCTTTTACCAGGGCTTCGTTGACGATATAAGCGAAACGTTTGTCCGTCGGAATTTGCTCTGAAAACGCGCGGCCCGCGACGATTTGCAAACCGTAAAATTCAATGTAATTTCGCGCCACGTGCAAATGCGAAGGCGAAAGCCTGATCTCGGCGCTGTCGCCTTTGGTGCGCGCGCTGTTTTGGTGAATGTTGTTGCCTAAACGCTGCCCCGAAGCCGTGACGGCGAGCACGGCGGGATTACGCAGAAACTCTTCTTGCAATAGCTCATATTTTTGATTACTCGTCCTATTCATTTGCAGAAGGACGATTTGATCGCGTTGGAAACCGGGATCGCGATCCTTCATGAAACGAAATTGCTGCACCGTCAGTGCCGTGCCGACAATTAATGCGATCGCAATGGCGAATTGCGCCACCACCAAAACGTTACGCAGCGTCGCTTTACGGCCGCTCGTGGGTGTTTTGTCTTTCAGAACTTCGACCGCTTGAAACGAAGAGAGAAAGAGCGCCGGATAAATGCCGGCAATGAGCCCCAGCAAAAACGTGAAACCGAGCATGCCGGGCAACAGTGCGGGATTGCTGAACAAATTCAATTCCAAAGCGCGGCGGCTGATCGCATTCAACAACGGCAGCACCAATTCGGCAATGAGCACGGCGACCGTCAGTGCGATGAAAGCGAGAATCACCGACTCACCCAGGAATTGCCGCGCGAGCTGGATGCGATGCGCGCCGACGGATTTGCGAACGCCCACTTCTTTCGACCGGCTCGAAGAGCGCGCCGTGGAGAGATTCATGAAATTGATGGCGGCGATGACGAGCACAAAAACAGCGAGCAGGGAAAAAACGAAAATATATTTGCCGTCGAATTTTTGCCAATTGTTATAATCGTGCGTCACTGGCATGGAGCCGAGATGCACTTCGTGCAGCGGCTGCAAATACAGCTCATAAAATTTTTTGCCCTCGCCCATGTTTTTTTCGAGGAATTGCGGAAAGGCCTGTTCGAGCTTTTCGGTATCGGCGCCGGGCGCGAGCAAGAGATACGTGACGAGCCAATTCGAGCCCCAGTTTCGGCGCATGTTGTCGTCTTCGATCGTGCTCAAAGAAAACAGCGCATCGAATTGCAAATGTGAAGTCTTCGGAACGCTTTGCAAAACGCCGGTAATTTTAAGCTGCCGCTCGCCCTGAAGAAATGATTTGCCGATCACGTCGTCCGTGCCAAAAAGTTTTTGCGCAGTCTCTTCCGTGAGCACGGCGCTGTTCGGCTCGTTCAGTGCGGTGGCGCGGTCGCCGTGGCGCAGCGCAAAATCAAAAACCGTGAAGAACGCCGGATCGGTCCAAAAAGTTTTCTCGACGATGATTTGTTTGGGATCGTTGCGCAACACCGTGCCACCGCCCACGAAGCGCACGAAATCGACGATCTCCGGATAGGTTGCCTTCAGGGCCGGCCCCATGGGATACATCGAAAGCGCGACGCGCTGCGGGCTGATGCCTTCAAAGCTCTGCACTTCGTTCAGCCGGTAAATCCTTTCCCCCTTTTGATGGAAACGGTCAAAACCCAGCTCGTTATTAATGAAAAGATAAATCAACAAACAGGCCGCCATGCCGACGGCCAAGCCAAGAATGTTGATGAAGGAATAAACCTTTTGCTTCCACAAATTGCGTAGAGCGATTTTGAGGTAGTTTTTGAGCATAGATGACTCCAGTATTCAGTTCATGTCATTAAGTTAAGCAAAGAGTTTATTGCTTTTGAGTCCCGAAGGGACAACCGACAATAGCCCAACAATTTATTGTTGGGAAATATCCCATCATTGCCTCACTAGTCCCGCAAGGGACGAATGAGAACACGGTGATCGTGATATTTAAAACGGTTCTTTTCAATCGTCCCTAGCGGGACTGAGAAACGCTGTTGTTTCAAATTTCCCAGAGATAAAATCTCTGGGCTATTCTCACGCTGTCCCTACGGGACGGAATTGTTGTCCGCTAAATTAATGACATGAAGTGTTCAGTTATCAGCACCCAGTGATCAGTTTACTAAATACTGATCACTGGCAACTGGTTACTGCCTACTCATAGCGCAGCGCTTCGACCGGATTTGCCAGCGCCGCTTTGATCGCTTGAAAACTCACTGTCAACAAACTAATCGCCAGCGCTGCGATGCCGCCCAGAATAAAAATATCCCATTGCAACGAGGTGCGATAGGCAAAATCTTGCAGCCAGTTGTGCATCGTCCAATACGCGATGGGCCAGGCGACGAGGTTGGCAATCAGCACGAGCAAGACAAATTCTTTCGACAAGAGAAAAACGATTTGGCCTTCGGCGGCGCCCAAGATTTTGCGAATGCCGATCTCTTTGGTGCGCTGCTCGGCGCTGAAGGCTGCCAAGCCGAACAAGCCGAGACACGCAATGAAAATAGCGAGGCCGGCAAATGCGCTGAAAATTTTGCCGCGCAATTGTTCGGCGCGATAGAGATGGTCAAAATCGTCGTCGAGAAATGAATATTCAAAAGGGTGCAGTGGATAGACTTGGCGCCATTTTTCTTCTACAAAGGCGAGCTTCGCGGGGATGTCCTGCGGGCTGAGGCGCACGACGAAGTTGATGTACGGATCCATGGAAAAAGCGAGATGAATGGCCAGCGGCTCGATTTTCTGATGGAGCGATTTCATATGAAAATCTTTCATCACGCCGATGACGCGCCCTCGCCGTTGATTCACGAAGTCCAAAACTTTGCCGACGGCGTCGTTTTTCCAGCCGAGCCGCGCTGCCGCCGTTTCATTGATAATGAAAGCGTCGGTGGAATCCGTCGAGTAGTCGCGCGAAAAATTTCTGCCCGCAGCCATGGCGATGCCGAGCGCGGGAAGGAAATCGTGGTCCACGAACATCATTTCCATGCTGACGTTTTCGTTGTCGGGAATGCCTTCCGGATGCAAAAGTCCGACGCCGATCAAACCGCCGGGCACGCTGGAGGAAGCGGATACGGATAAGATGCCGGGGTTTTGCTGAATCGCATTTTGAAAGCTGGGAAACTGAAAGCGCGCCGGCGGATCAACGACCGGAATCACCAGCACGTGCTCTTTGTCGAAGCCGAGATTTTGATTTTGCACGTATTGCAATTGGCGATAAACCACGACGGTGCCGATGATGAAAATGATGGAGGCGGCGAATTGGGCCACCACTAAAACGCGGCGGAGGTTGGCGCCGGCGGTTCCGAGCTTGAGCTTGCCTTTCAAAACGACCGCCGGCTGAAAAGCGGAGAGAAAGAAAGCCGGATAGCTGCCCGCAATCAGGCCCACAATCAACACGATGGCGAGCAACGTGGCGAGAAAAACGCCATTGCCCCAGTGGATAGACAGTTGTTTGCTGGCAATTTCATTGAACCAGGGCAATAAAATTTGCAGGAACGCGATGGCGATGAACGTGGCTATCAGCGCCAGGAAAGTCGATTCACCGAGGAATTGTTTGATGAGCGCGCCGCGATCCGACCCCACCACTTTGCGCAAGCCGACTTCTTTGGCGCGATTCGCCGAGCGCGCGGTTGCGAGGTTCATGAAGTTGATGCACGCAATGAGCAGAATAAAGCCGGAAACGGCGAGAAAAATATAGACAGTATTGATGTCGCTATTCGGCGATACCTCGGCGTCGAGATGCGAGTGCAAATGAATGGAAGTCAGCGGTTGCAAAATCGGATTAAGCTCCAGCCCGAGGCGCTGCAAATTCGAGCCGACATATTTCTGCAGAAAAGCGGGCATCATTTGGTTGAATTGCTCTGGCGTGTAATTCGGGCGAAACAACAGATAGGTATAAACCTGCGGATTCAACCCGAAAATGGTCATGTCATCGAGATTGGCGCCATAGAGAAAATCGCCGCGCGCGTTGCCAGGCACGGTGAGGGTGGCGAAGGAAGCGAGAAAGTCAAAACGCAAATGCGAGTTCTGCGGCGCGTCGCGCATGACGCCGGTCACGGTAAATTCGTAATTGTTGTCAGCGGTGAGGACTTTTCCCATCGGATCGTCCGCGCCAAAATATTTTTTGGCCGCAGTTTCGGTGAGCACAACGGCGTTGGGACGCTTCAACGCTTCGCGCGGATCACCCCGCAACAGCTCATAATCAAAAACGTCAAAGACGGTGGCATCGGCAAAATAAAAGCGTTTCTCATAAAAACGTTTTTCGGTATTCGGAATGCTAATGAGCCAGCGGCTCAACGGCGTTTTGAAGCGAACGTAATTTTCCACACCAGGATTGTCTTGCACGAAAGCCGGCGCCCACGGCGAGGGTGACTGCGCCGTGCTCAACACTCGCGCTTCACCTCGCGCGCGGCCGGAGATCACCAAGCGATGGATGCGATCGCTGCGCTGGTGAAAGCGATCATAGTTCAACTCGTCCTGCACGTAGAGCAAAATCAGCAAGCAGCAAGTGATCCCAATCGCCAATCCCAAGATATTAATGAATGAATAAACTTTGTGCTTGCGCAGATTGCGCAGGGTGATTTTGAGGTAGTTCTTTAGCATAGTCGTCTCCTTGCGGAGGGCTGAGGGCCTAGAGCAGAGGGCAAAAACACTCTATGCTCTATGCCCTCCGCCCTCTGCTCTCCGCTCACTCGCTTCTCAACACCGTCGCCGGATTCGCGGTCGCGGCTTTGTAGACCTGCGTCGAGATCGTGAGGCCGGCGGTCAGGAAAATCAAAATGCCGGCGAAAACAAAGGGCAGCATACCGGCATCGACGCGATATTCATACAGCGCACCAAGCATTCCATAAATGGCATAGTAACTCAAAGGC
>JBOHQZ010000472.1:0-5424 GCA_050732275.1 bacterium | reverse complement strand
CATCGCGAAATTGTTGCCATACTGATAGGTCAAAATCGCGCGAATTTCGTGATTAAGAAAATGCTGCAAGCCACCAACCACCTCGGCAAGTTTTTGCCGTGCGGCTATCGGCAAATCGCTGCCGGTTTCGAGATTTTCGGTAAATAAAGCCAAGCGATTCATCAATTGATGAATAAGCGAGCCGTGGCCAAAGGCGTTGAGACGGATTTGCAGCATTTCAATCGAGGCGGGCCGGGCTTGATAAAGGCGCTTGCCGCGCCAAATGACGATCATCATTAAAGTCAAACCAAGACTGACGGTGAGCGGTCGCACAACGAACTCCATTTGTGTTCGCGCAAACCAAAGCACGAGACAAATCAAAAGGCTCGCGCTAAAAATGATGGTCAGACGCTTTTGATCATAAGCCGTTAACCCGAGTCTTCTTTTGCCAAACCACAACATGACAATGAGTAACAATGCGCCGAGACCAAGCAAGACGAGACGCTGGCGGCTGCGATATCCGAAGAGCAAATTGGCTAACGCGCGCCGGGTTTTGATCATGTTCGCAGCCAATCCATCCAATTCGGCAACGACGCGACGTTCGCCGCCATGTAAATCGCGCACCTCCCGAACGATTCCGGAAGGGAAAATAATTCTGGCCTTATAGGTCTCATTCGGTGCGACGCCAAAATGCGCCACTTTTGCCGGACTACAGCCGTAGCTGTTGGCGGACTCAATCAGGCGAGAACCAACCAGGCTGTCCGGCCGGCCCATTTTGCCGGAGCGATAGAGAACAACTCGCGCGCCGACGGCGGAACGGTTGCTAACGAGGCCTTCGGGAAAAATTTGAATGGCTGAATTGGGCGAGTTCACCCCATTTTTAAAAACGAACAAGCCCACATCATAATTGCTCACCATCACGTCTAAGTCGGCGTCGTCATCAAAATCAAAGGCGAGCGTGCCGGAACTGTTGCCGCCAAACAGCCGGCTATTATTCAACATGACGTCGCCTTGCACCTCCCCCAAGTCGAGATAAGCGCTGAGCTCGGCAAAATGCCCATCTCCCTGATTTTTATAAAAGCGCTCAAAGCCCTTGTTTGCCACAATCAGATCAAGATCACCGTCGTTATCCGCATCGAAGAAAGTGGCACCGACACTACGGTCGCTGCCTGCCAGGCCGGCGCGAGCGGTAACATCAACAAAGAATCCTTTTCCATCATTTTGCAGCAGGCGATTGCCGGATTCAAGGTTGCAGACAAACAAATCGAAATCGCCGTCATTATCATAATCGCCGACGGCGGCGCCTTGGGATTGTTTGAGCGACTGCCAACAAGCGGCGCCACTTTCAGCGCTGAAGTCGACAAAACGTGGTAAGCCGGATAATGAATCCGGACCTTGATTGTGATAAAAAAGATTAGGGCGGCCGACACGAGTAACATAAAGATCTTCCCAACCATTGCCATCGAAATCAGCAACGTAGCCGCCGATACCGCCACCTTCGGTTGACAGGCCGGCGGGTACTGTAACTTCCTTAAATCGCCCGCGGCCATCGTTGACCCAAAAGGCGTCGCTGCGGTATTGACAAGCAATGAACAAATCGAGATCGCCGTCGTGGTCGGCGTCAAATAAATTGGCCAGCATCGGCCGTTGCAAAACGCTGCCCCATTTCTGCAAACCGGAATAGACGGTGGCGTCAAAATAATAATCGTGGCCGCTGTTGAAATAAACGAAGGGATGCCCATACATGCTGGTGACGACGAGATCATCCCTGCCGTCGCCGTTCAAATCGCCGGTGGCAATCGCTTGATCGTAGTTCGTCGGCTTCTCGCCGTTGGAAAGTTGCAAGTCATCATAAACCATCTCGCCGGCGAGATTCAAACGTTCGGCTTGGTCCGTCATGGCTAAACGGTTGTGAAACTCCGGCACCTCATAAGCCACGTTGGGCCGGCCGGTTTGGGCAAAATAAAGTTGTGACACAACTCCGGGCCGTTTTTGCAAAACAGCCATACCATACACGTTGGTCATGCCGTACTCTATTAGCTCAAAGAAACGATCTTGTGAGGGCGAAAAGATTGAGGGCTGGCGCTGCGGCGCCAACATGAAACCATAGGCACCCACGATCCAAGAAAAGTTTTTAGCAAAAATGGACAGATCGAAAATTGTTACCGGCGAATCAGCCACCTCGTTATAAGCCGTGTCTTTAAGCGCATAAATCTTTTTGTTTGCAAAACCATAGCCAAAACTATCAGAAAAAAATTCTATTTTTCTGAGAGGCAGCAGCCAGACGGGTTGATTAAAAACTTCAATTCTTCGATGCTGGTATTCAGTATTCATCCACAAAAAATGATTCAATGGCGATAGCATGACCATCAAGGGGCGCTGGAAAGTTTTCAGCTCAAATACCTGCCATTTCCCTTGCCGGCGTTTCAACACCGCTTCTTGATCAGGAGCTTCACAGACGACGTAAAGTGCGCTATCGGCTGCCAAGGCCATATAGTCCGCGTGAAGAAAAAGTGGCAACTCTTCCTGTTGCCACTGCCCACGCAAGTAATGCCATATCTCTCCATACTCACAAGCAAACCAACCTTCGTCGGCTGAAGAAAAGAAAAAATTTCGAATGTTATAGATATTGGGCGAGGCCACCGATGACCAAGTTTCGCCATTCCAACGATACAACGCCAATTTATAAAGTTCTGGCACTTTGACAGCGGCCCAAATATTATTAGCGGCGAGCGCAAAAAAATGCCAAATGAAATAAGGCTCCGGTCGCGGCAGGCGATGCCAGCGTTGCGGCCGGCTGGCGTCATATTCATATAGCGTTCCGCTTGAACCAAGAACGTACCCAAGGCCATTATGCACAATCTGCGCATTTCTTAAGTTTTCGTAACTTGGCGGCTCGATTTGCGCCCAGTAAATGCCGTTGAGCGAGTCGTAAAAGGCAAACTGGGCAGAAAGCATTGGCGGAAAAAGAAAGGTGATCCCGATGCCAACCCCAAACAGAAATTTAATGGTCTGACCCATATAAAGCAATTTTGTTA
The DNA here is from genome assembly GCA_050732275.1 of bacterium. Taxonomy (GTDB): domain Bacteria; phylum Zhuqueibacterota; class Zhuqueibacteria; order Zhuqueibacterales; family Zhuqueibacteraceae; genus Zhuqueibacter. The sequence goes on along the minus strand of JBOHQZ010000472.1, from coordinate 2,407 downwards.
TAACGCGTGTATCTTACAAATAAGGCTGGAAAACCCATCAGCCACTATAGCTGATCTTTACAGAAATTAAAAAAAATTGCGAGAATGTCAAGAGGCAAGTATAAGGAAAAAGCATTCCCTCAGATAAGCTTACGGTTCGTCAAATGATTATTAGCCTCCACTTTTTATCGTATGCGCAGCCGCCACCACTGCCACACCCCAAAAATCGCGAGCAGAATTCCGCCGCCGTTCAAAAGCACGCCGAGCAAATGAAAGTCCGACACGGACACGGTGGCGCCGCGCAAAAATTCCTCGCGGGTTCCGACGGCGCTGTAGCGATCCCATAAGGCGAAAATCAGCAGCACTTCCAAAGCCAGATTTAAAATGATTCCGGCCCACCAAACTTTCTTGTTGGCGTGAAAAGTGGATCCCCAAAAGTATCCGGCTATAAATGGAATGACATAAAGCATCAGAAAGACGTAAGCAACAATAGCCGTTTGCAATGCGAAACCAAGCGTTTTGGTACTGACAAAATACATCCACATCCAATCCGGATAAAGGACGTAGCTCGCCATCACCAGCGTGACGAACAATCCCGCCAGCCGGCAGCTTGCCCAAAAAATTTTTGCCCGATAAAATGGCTTCTCAGGTTCACGTTCCAACGGCGTGTACAACATACCGAGAATGACCATCACGGGGGCGTCAATGAGAAATGTTTTAATCACCTCCCTTCTTGATTGCGGATTGGGGATTGCGGGTCGCGGAATCGGTCGTGTGACGTGGAACGTGTAACGGTCTTCCAATCGAAAGCACGTTACACGTTTCACGTTACACGCAAATACCTTCGTCGATTTTCTACAAACTTCTGCGCGGCGCGCGTTGCCAACGCCATGATCGTAATCATCGGATTGACCCGAATCGGCGTAGGGAAAACGCTGGCGTCGGCAATGAACAGATTTTCGATGCCGTGAAATTGGTGGTTCATGTCTATCACAGAAGTGCGCGGATCGGCGCCCAGGCGGCAAGTGCCCATCAGATGCATGGTGAAGACACTGAAATCGGAGGCCCGAACGCGCAACTTGGAGATTTGCTCGATTTCTTCTTCGCGGTTAATCTCCGTGAAATTCTTGATGGGCAAAAGAACTTTACGGGCGCCGGCGGCAAAGAAAATTTTAGCCAATGACGCGATAGCGCGCAAAAAACGCTGCCGGTCGAGCGCATTAATCCAATACGTCGTCACCGAAGTTCCGTTCGGCAGGCGCCAAATCCGGCCGGGATGCGTGTCTTCCACCAGCGCGCCCCACAAGCTCATGTGATGATAATGCTCCATTAATTTGAAGCTATCATTGCCAAAATAGGGCAGCGACAGCGCGAGAATGCCCGGCGGCAGAAACGTGCTGCCAAAAACGATTCCTTCGTCGGCAAATTCATCAATCTGAAAACCTTGAATCGAGCCTTGCCAGCTTTTGACTTCCTCGTCAAAGATACCGACGCATTTCAAGTTCGGGTGAAGATAAAGATTGCGTCCGACCCATGAGCGTCGTTTCGCTAAACCGCTACGAAAGAGCAAAGTCGGAGTATGAAGGGCGCCGCTACACGCAAAAACCGCCCGCGTTCTGACAAAGGCGCGATGGCGGATTTTGTGGCTCGCCGGATCGACGACGTTCGCTTCCACGCCAATGGCGCGTCCATTCTTCACAACGATTTTGTCGGCGCGACAATTGGCGATCAACTGCGCGCCGTTTTTCAAGGCTTCCGGCAAATAAGAAATCAGCGTGCTTTGCTTGGCGCCGGTCGGACAACCCAAGACGCAAAGGTTGGTTCCCTGGCAAGCATGGATGTTGCGTTGCACGCGCACGTAGCGATAACCCAGATTTTCCGCACCTTGTTTGAATTTCAAACTGTCCTGGCCCATAATCGCATCGGGCACCGGCATGACGTGGAGATTTTTTTCTACCTGCTCGAAATATGGCTCCAGTTTGTCATAAGCCAGCTCCGCCAAGCCGTGCTCGCGGCGCCAATTGTCGAGCACCGCTTCCGGCGTGCGATAACAAATACCGGCATTGATCACAGTTGAACCGCCGACGCAGCGGCCTTCGACGTACATAATGGGGGCGTTGCCAACGATGATGGCGCCGCCGGCATGACGATAGAGCCGCGGCAGCATGCGCTGTGGGTCGTGAGAAAAAGACGAGGTGGGATAATATCCTCCCTCTTCAAGAATGATGACGCTGAGCCCGGCTGCGGCCAATTCTTTGGCCACGACGGCGCCACCCGCGCCGCTGCCGATCACGCAGACGTCACAGCTTTCCTCGAGATCGTGGTCAATATTCTGAATCGTCCTGATCATCTTGTCTTGCTTCGGAAAGTACTTTCACTTCATCAATCGTTTCAGTCAAATGCAGCTCTTGCCGGCGCGCTTGAACTC
>JBOHQZ010000471.1:0-5429 GCA_050732275.1 bacterium | reverse complement strand
AAAGCAAAACCAAAGAAGTTTTTGCATAACTGTCCTAGTTGGTTGATTCCTATTTGCTCCTGCTCCTACTCCTACTCTTACTCGCTTTTGGAAATTTCTAAAGACGAGTAAGAGTAGGAGTAAGAGTACGAGCAAGAAATAAAACTACCTTCCGTATGGCAAACTTATTTCCGCATCTTGATAACTCGCCAGCTCATCGGCCGGTTCCGTGTGAATGGTCACAATCGTGTTGCGCAAACGCCGGCGAATTTCATTCTCGATTCGCTCACAGAGCGCGTGTGCCTCGTGGACGCTCATGTCGCCGGGGACGAGCAAATGAAATTCGATGAAGCGTTGCGAGCCGGATTTACGGGTGCGAAGATTGTGATACACGCGCTGCCTTCCCACGTACACTGTGAGCACGTCTTCAATCACCGCAATCTCTTCGTCCGGCAGGCGAAAATCCATCAAGCCGCGAAACGAGCGCCGGAGCAGATCGATGCCGGAGAAAATAATATTGCCGCCCACAGCGAACGCAATCAGCGGGTCGATGATCGTCCAGTTGGTGAATTTTACCACCACCAAAGCGGCGAGCACGCCGCCGGTCGTCCACACATCGGTCATCAAATGTGTGGCGTCGGCTTCGATCGTAATCGAATCATGTTGCTGCGCCGCACGAAGCAGAAGCCGAGCCACGAGAAAATTTGTCGCCGCTGCGGCGAGACCGAGGAGCAAGCCCATATCGAGATCGGCCAGCGGCATCGGATGCAACAAGCGTTGTACGGCCGAGAAAATAATGCCGCCGGCGGCGAATAAAATGAGTGTGCCTTCCACCCCGCTCGAAAAATATTCGATTTTATCGTGGCCATACGGATGCGTCGCATCCGCCGGCCGCACGGCAATCATCAATGCCACAAATGCCACCAGCGCTGCCGCCAGATTGACAATCGACTCCAACGCATCCGAAAGCAATCCCACCGAGCCGGTGATCGAGTAGGCGGCAAACTTCAGCCCCATTGTAATCAAAGCAGCGGCGATGGAGAGGTAGAGAATGCGGTTTTTGGCGAGAGAAATGGGCATTCAACTTTGTGGTGTTAGTTTTTGCCGAATCCGATCCCGCAATTCAGCAATCTCCGGGCAAAGTTGCAGCAAGCGCGAATATTGCCCCGAAAGGCTTTTCATAATGTGCTTGCGGCCACGACCGACGTTATTTTGTAGACCGAGCTGCTCAATCAACGGATGGAAATAAGCTTCTTTGGGATCGCATTCCTGCCGCATTTCCTGCCAACGAGCAGGCAACTCGCCTTGATAAATAGCAAGGGCCCACATTTCCACTTCTTCAATTGCCAGACACCCGATCAAAGCCTTTCCTCTGCTCATAACTTCCGATTCGCGCGAATTTACACTAATAATCCGATTCTGATCACAATCCCGATCAATAAGAAGTAAAAACAAATCCTCTTGTGGATAGCCATCAATAATGACGTTAAGCGTTGCTGGATCTAAAGCTTGAACCACTGAGCTTAAACGTGGATTTGCCAGCACTTGCACACGCGCCACACGATTCAAATCTCGAAATAACGCCTCAACGACTGGCTTCAAAATAAACTGATCAAGAGTCGGATCTTCGGGAATAACCATGACCCTCATAAATTCTGCTCCATCCAACTGCTGGCATGCATTAGATCCAAAGGCATATTTTTGCGCGCTTCGGAAAAGCCGGGAATATCAATGAGTTTTGTCACATTCGTTTCTGCCGACTGTTGATCGCGATGGAAAACCAACACATTTTTCAAACTGGCCTCGCTCAAATGATCCAAGAAATAAGGTGAATGGGTTGAGGCAATCACTTGCAGCTTTCGCGAAGCGGTAACTTGCTCTAAAAAGCTGACCAGCAGATGGAGGCGCGAAGGGTGTAGGTCATTATCGATTTCTTCGATGATAAATGTTGTCCCGTCTTTGGCTGTCAGCATAGCTACAATGATTGCGAGAAAGCGCAAGGTGCCATCAGACATACTGCGAGCCGAGATGATAGTACCCTTTGGCTCTTTTATAGCTAAAAGAATTTCATCGCCTATATCGGTTCCATAAAAGTGCAAATCAGAAATCTCCTGAGCGCAAAGTTCTTGAACCCAATCAAGGACAGTGCGACGTTGCTCAGGATTTGATGCCAATCTAAAAAGCACAGCAGAGAGATTTTCACCATGAATTCCAATTTCTGGACGATTTTTAGAGACATAATTTCGCATTAAATGTGATCTTAGCTCAAGATAATGAAAATCACTCAACCATTTTCTAATGAGAGGTGCCCAGTGCTGAACTGTCGATGGTATATTAGAAGAAAAAGCAGCTAAAATGAGAGGCGATAGTAATATAGAAGAATCTATTACATCAATACCTTTTAAAGTTGGATGAATATACTCTTCATCTTCCACCCACATCCGTTCATTATGAATCGACAAAATTTCATTAGTATGCTCAACTCCAATTCTATAAATAACCATACTCGTGCTCCTAACTTCGGCAAACTCACATTGTAACTCAACCTCGAAGCTTTTTGTATTTTCGAAAAGATTAAAAACTTCTTGTTCACCACCACGGATAGGCAACCACACTTGTTGCCCTCCTTCCCACTTTCCGGAGAAAATCTCGTTTAATTTCAAACCCCGTGCACATCCCTGCAAAAACCGCAACGCATCAACAAAATTACCCTTGCCGCTGGCATTGGCGCCTACCATCAAAGTCAGCGGTCCTAATTCAAAGGTGCTGTCCCGAAAACTTTTGAAATTGCGCAGTGTTATTTTCTTTAACATAGCAAAACTCTTCACTTCTTCTTTTGCGCCTCTGGCGTCATTGATGTTTGCGTCGGCACACTTGCCTCCGAGGTGTGATCATGCACGATTTTCCAGCCCTCCGGTACGCGATGGAAGATCAACGTAAATAAGCCGCTCGACATCGGTTGCCCATTTGCAGAGGGCTTGGCATCTTTCGGCAGCAACTTCCATTCGCCGAGCACTTTGGCCCAGTGCTCACCCATGAAATCGATCTGTTGAACGGTGAACTTGAGCCGGCCCATCTTATCGGCGGTGTCATAGCTTTTTTTATACCGGCTCAGCATTGTTTTCCAGCCGCGCGAGGCTTCGCCGCCGGAGGCAAAAATCGTCGAATCGTTTTTCCAATAACCGCGCATGAAGCGGTCGATGTCGTAATCATTCCACGCGGCTTCCTGCTGCTCGAGCACGGCGCGGATTTCGCGCTCGTCGCGGCGATGCGGCCACAAGCGCTTTTTCAATTCGTCGACACGGTGCAACTTGCCATTGCGGATCACCAGCCACGGCTCGCGCAAAGTCTTTATGCTCGCCGTCGGATTTTCGTTGAGCACAACAATGTCTGCCAGCAAGCCGGCTGCAAGCTGGCCGATCTTATTCGATTGGCGCATCGCATGGCTGGCGTTGAGAGTTGCTGCCTCGATGGCAAAACGGGGCTCCAGGCCGGCGGCAACCCAGCTTTCCAATTCATCGTGCAGCGTGACGCGCGTATTCGTGTCGGTGGCATAATCGGAGCCGGCAAGCAGCGGTACCTGCAGATCAAACGCCAATTTCAACATGTCGTTGAATTTCTGCGCTACCTGCTCGCCTAATGCCGCTTGCCGGGTTGCAACATTATTTTGCAAAACCTCAAGCTCTTTTGCCAGTGCCGGCGCAAAGAAGACAGCGCGGCTCGTCAAGAATTGCAGCTTGCTGCGCGCATTGCGATCGAGCTGCACTTCTTCCCACGCCATCAAGTAAGTTGGAAACCACCGGCGCGCCAGTTCTTTGCGGTCACTGCCGCCGAGATAATCCGTAACCAACCCGCTCGCGTGCGCGAGAATGTCGATGCTCGCTTTGGCCGCGTCTTGATATGATGTCGCCGTGAGATGGCCGATGGCCAGCAGCCCGGAAACATGCGCCGCCTCAATCGCCGCTGCGCTCACTTCGGAAGGAACGTTCCACTGGATTTTGATCGCATCAACGCCCTCGCTTTTCAATTGCTGAACCGCAGCCTCGGCGTCTGCGGGATTTTTCACGATGAAGCGTTGCATCGCGGAATCCATTGTCGCCACGCGCTCGCTAAGCAGCGGGCTGCCGCAATGGAAAATTTGCGGCCCGATCCACTCCAGCGCTTGCGATCTTTTCTTGAACTCTTTCAAATTTTCAAGGCGGCCACCGAGATCGAAAACCGTGGTGACGCCGCCGGCGAGGATTTCAATGAATTCTTGCTCGTCTTCAGGCCAATGCAAATTCCGGCGAGCCATGTGTACGTGGGTGTCGATGAGTCCGGGCAACGCCCATTTATCCGTGCAGTCCACAATCACGGCATCCGCTGGAAGAGTTCGTCCCGTCGGCCGGATGGCGCTAATCTTTTCGCCTTGAATGAACATATCTTGTCCCCGCATTCCAATCTCTCCCCCAAGCGCGACGATGGAGACGTTGCGCAAGACAATCTCCTTCGGCTCTTGCGAAAAGAGAGTTGCCGCGCCGATTCCCATCATGAACATAATGGAAAATCGGGCCAATATAAAACGGGGCATTAAATTTCCCTTTTTGAGGTTATATTATAATATCGAACGCGGCGACTCCTACGGTTTTTGCACCCCGATATTGCATTGTAAAATCCAAGCCACTACCCACGAGATTTTAGAAGGCAAGGGAAATCGGGGCCTGCCCTGCCCCTGGCCCGCCAAATGGCCTTGGCAGGGCGGGCAAAGCCTTAGGCAGGCCAGGGTTGGGCTTTTATATATGCAAAATTAAGGTTGCAATATTTTAACAAGCATTCATTTCCTGAGCCGTGTAATGCCATTTGAAATATAAACGTGTTGCACGCGAATTGCAACAAAAAATTTCCCAACTTTTGCAACCTGAAAACGTCTGACGTAATGAAATGCTGACAGAGGAACTGGCAAAAACTCCGGCGCAGCACGAGATGGCGGAAGCCGAAATTATTGCAGGCAGTCGCGCCGGCGATCGCGGCGCGCTCAACGAGCTGGTGAAGCGTTACCAGCCCGCCGTGCTGCGAGTTTGTGTTTCGCTGCTTGGCAGCCGCGACGTCGATGATTTGGTGCAAGATATTTTCATCAAGATCTTACAGCGCCTCAACACCTTTGAAGGCCGTTCTGCCCTCTTCACGTGGATTTACGAAATTACGGTCAATCAATGCCGCGACGAGCTGCGCCGGCGCAAACGGCGCCGCTGGTTTTCGCTGCAAACCCTGCCTGAAGAAACCGTCGAGCGTATTGCCGTTGAAGCAGAAACCGTGAGCACTCAAATCGAGGCCAACGAGCTGGGTGACGTCCTGCGGCGAGAATTGAATAAGTTGGATCCGAAATATCGCGAGCTGGTGGTGTTGCGCGATTTGGAAGGTTTGGGGTACGATGAGGTTGCCCAAATCAGCGGCATCGATGAGAAACTGGT
>JBOHQZ010000470.1:0-5439 GCA_050732275.1 bacterium | reverse complement strand
TTTCGGTGTATGATCCCACCCGCGCGGGCGATGATAAACCGAGTGCAGCAACAGACCTTGATGATTTTCTTTCTCGCTCAGATACGGCGGCGCCAATAAAGTTTGGGACACTGTTAGGCCGGCTTGATAGTAGCGCTGGCCTAGTTTTTTTTCTTTGTGATTTTGCAGGAATCGGCCGAGACGAAGCAAACCCTGTGCTGCGATAGCAGCAGCGGAGCTGTCCACCGGCTCGAACGCATTAAAAGGATCGGCGGGTTGATTCAAATAATCGCCGAGTTTGTGTAAATTCGGCGCGCCGGTGTCCCAGTATGGAATGCCGTCAATCGGCGTGTTGTCGAGATAAAAATCACAGGTCGCCTGCGCCGCTTTCAAAAGTAATTTCATGAAATTACTTTTGCCGCCCCCCAATCGCAAATCACTGCCAGCAAGCTGATCGCAAAACTCAAGCTGCTCCGCAAAGCCGCACATTGCCCACGCCAAACCGCGCGTCCACGTGCTGAACGGCGAGTAGCCTTGCTGCGAGCTGGGACAGCGAAAGCTGCCGTCACGCAGATTGAAAATGGACTCGTGCGCCACGCGCCCGCGCACGTCGTAAATATCCCGCCCTTCGCCGTAATAAACATTGTATTGCGCCGTCGCCTGCGCGTGTTCGACCAATCTCTGCAAAAGTGAAATCGGTTGGTTGCCTTCGCCCATCAAGACGTGCCCGAGTTGATGCGCCACTGCCAGTGCTCTCAAAGTGCGAATAGTATCCACAAAAAGCGAATGTGCGCCGTTGAATGAATGGACGAAACCATTGTCACGGCCAAGTGACGTCCACCGCGCCGCCTGCACCGCGCCGGAAATTTTGAGCGCCAGCTCGTAAAAATTTTGCTCCCACTCGTTGTGTGGAATGCGCCCTTCCCGCAGCAAACGCCAAAGATTGCCATACGTGCTGACGTTGTTGAAGCCATGATCGTGTACGCCGATGTGGCTCACGTGCGTGGCCATCAGCTTCACCGTCGCGTCGCGTCCGATGGTTAGAAACTCTTTTTCGCCGGTCGCATCAAATTGCAAAATCGCCGCGCCGAATTGAAACCCTTGCGTCCACTCCGTCCAGCCGCGCGTGGTGTATTTGCCGTTCACCGTAAACACCGGCGCGCCCCACTGCGGCTTCCAGCTTCGTTGGAGATGGTGGATTTTTTTTGCGGAGATTTCAAACAAGTGTTGAATTTTCGGGAGAAGTTTTTCGGGAACAGGAGAAGAGTCGATTTTGATCATAAGTTTGTAGTTACGCCTTTAGGCGTCGAGTTTGTCCAAATCCAAAAGTGTTGCGCCTATGAGCTTTGATGATCAAAATCGGTAATCTTTCCCAGATGTCATGGCGAGCGCTTCTCAGCGAAGCAATCTCCTAATGCTCAAAGGATTGCTTCGTCGCTTCGCTCCTCGCAATGACCATATTACCGAACTTGAATGTCAAAGTTCATAAGGCGCCACTACGAACTATAGAATTGACAAATGAAATCCCCCATCGACGTTGATCACCTCCCCCGTGCTGAATGGCAGCAAATCGAGCGCGATGGCGGCCACGGCTTTGGCCACGTCTTCCGGTTGGCCCCAACGCTTGATCGGTGTCAAACCGTCAGCAATCAAATGATCATACTTTTCTTTTACAATCGCCGTCATGTCGGTCGCGATCACGCCGGGACGAATTTCAAAAACATTAATACTGTGTTCCGCCAAACGCGCGGCAAACAGCTTCGTCATCATCGTCAAGCCGGCTTTGGAAACACAGTAGTCGCCGCGATTCACGCTTGCGGTGTAAGCCGAGATCGAATTGATGATGACGATTTTAGGGTGCAGTTTCGTATTTTGCTGCCACTGCGCGATCATCCATTTCCCCACGAGCTGAGTCAAAAAATACGGCCCCTTCAGATTCACTGCCACAAGCTGATCGAAACTGCTTTCGCTGGCTTCGAGAATATCCGCGCGTACTGCTGGCGCGATGCCAGCGTTATTTACCAGCAAATCCAGCCGCCCAAACTTTTCTCGCGTGAAGTCAACCAGCCGCGTGCGATCTTCGCTGCGACTGATGTCGGCCTGACAAATTTCGGCGCGAATAGATTTGCCGCTTTGCTCGGCGCGCTGCACGGCCTCGTTTTTCGTCTGTGCCGCCGCCTCTTGATTTGAAGCATAGTTAATCACGAGATCGTAGCCGATGCTACCCAACGCCATGCTAATGGCGCGCCCAATGCCGCGGCTGGCGCCGGTGATGAGAGCAACTGGGTTCATGTTAGCAATTCGATTTTAATAAGGTGAAAAAAACTCTGAAAAATTAATCCGCCAACGGATGAATTAAGACCAGCGGATAAAGCATCCGTTGGCGAATTTATAATAAAAACAGTGTCAATCGAAATATTCCGCCAACTCATACGCCCGCGCATACGCCGCAACAACCACATCGAGATCAGTATCATCTTGAATCATGTGTGAGCCGGAAAAAATGTAGCCGCAGCTGTTTTTGAGAATGGTGAAGACACGCTCGACTTCGACACGGAATTTCCTCCGGCGTCATGACGGGCAGCGCCGTAATCGTGTCCAGCCCGCCCATGATGCAAATATTCGGGTTGAGGCGCTCGCGTGTTTTTTGCGGCGACATGCCCGAAGATTCTTGCACCGGATGCAGGCCGGAAATGCCGAGTTCGACGATGCCATCCAGCACTAGGGTCACGTCGCCGTCGCTGTGCAACAGCACCGGAACGTTATAACGCCGCGCGCGATCAAAAATGATTTGCATCGCCGGATAAATCATCTCCCACCACATTTTCGGACTAAACATCATCGTCTTCTGCTGTCCCCAATCGTCGGAAAGCTCGATCGCATCCGCGCCGGCTTTGATGGCCTGCTCCACGCAATCGGCCGTCCATTCTGCCAGCTTCAAAAACATCCCGCTGGTTTTTTCCGGCTCAGCGGCCATGTTCAGCAGCGCTTGTTCCGTGCCCGGCAGGCCGTTGCGCTCGTACAAAAACTGCGACAGCTCGAACACGCCCCAAGCATGACAGAACACCGCCTTGTCCTGCTGGTGATAGCGCAACGCCTCATTGACGGTCATGTTGAGAACCTCATCGCACGGCGTGCCGAGCAGCGCGGGGGATTTCGGATAATCCGGTTCCATCTCGAGGTATCGATCCAAATCCATAATGCGCGCATGCGCCTCAGCGCCGCCAAACGGAAAACGCGGCAAAACACCGGTAACAATATCCGCGTGCATCAGATCACAAAAAGTCTCGACGCTGCCATAACGCGCTGCCACTTTTTCTCTGACAGCAATATTCCAACCGGCAAAAAATTGAGCGGCACGCGATCCGGCCGTTTGCCGGTAAGCGCGGCCAGAACACGTTCACGCGAAGTCATCGATCTCTCACTTTCTCTCCCCGGTCGAGTTGTCGTTTCGCCGCGTCGAAGTATGGCAAAGATAAGCATTTTGTTTAAAGAATGCAAGAATCAAGAAAAACTTTCCAATTGCAATTGGCAAATTTTATTATATATTTTTCGGCATTAAAGTCACGCTCTCTATGGCTGTGAACCATACTCATTTTAGGTTATGCCTGAAACCAAAATTAAAACCAACAATCCGATCTTCGACGACTTCTATCCCCGTATCAAAAAATTTCTCCAAGCCGACGTTTCGGAGTTTCAGCTCGACGGCAAATTGGTGCGCGGCTATCGCAGTCCGGATTCCAAGCCGATTTGGCTGCGCGATCACACGTTGATGATGTGCGGTTACAAGTATTTTGAGAAGGACATGACCAGCGCGGTTGAGCATTTTGCCGAGATGCAGGCGGCGAATGGCCGGCTCTTCGATTATTTTGTCATCGGCGAAGAGCGCGAGAATTGGGCAAAATACGTGCGCGTCCCGGTGGAAGCCGACGTCGAATATTATTTGCCGATGGCAGTTCATACCGCCTGGCAAGCCACGGGCGATGATGAGTGGCTCAGCCGCATGCTGCCGCATTGCGAGCGCGCGCTGCAATCCACCATGACGCATCCCTGGCGCTGGTCGAACGAGTATCATCTCGTTAAGCGCGCTTACACCATCGATACGTGGGATTTTGATTACGTCGAGGGCCGCACGCCGTGGCTGAATTTTCAAATCGACGATAAAACTCATTTTGGCATTTTTCATGGCGATAACAGCGGTTTCTACGACGCTTGCAACAAGCTCAGCTTTCTCTTTGGCTATCTCGGCGATCACACAAAAAAGGCGTATTGGCACGCCATTGCCGAGGGCGTGCAGGAGCGCGCTAATCAGCTCTGCTGGAATGGCCGCTTTTATACGCATCGCATTCCGCTTGATGATTTCAGAATTTCCGGTGTTGATGAGCTGGCGCAGTTGAGCTTGAGCAATCCTTACGACATCAATCGCGGCTTGTCGACTCACGAGATGGCTGTAGAAATCATCAAAGAGTATCAACGTCGCCGTGAAACTGTGAATGCTTTTGCCGAATGGTTCAGCATTGATCCGCCTTTTCCAGTGGGAATTTTCGGCGACGATAAATTAGTGCCGGGCGCTTATGTCAATGGCGGCATCATGCCGCTCGTTGGCGGCGAATTGGCGCGCGCAGCTTTCGCGCACGGCTTCGAAGCGTATGGATTGGATATTCTGCTGCGTTACGAGAAAATGATTCGCGAGACCGGCGAGACATATTTATGGTATTTCCCCGACGGCCGGCCAAGTTCCAAAGAAACGAGCACCAGTCCGGACGCGCAGCCGACCGACGGCTGGGGCAGCTCAGCCATGCTCGGCGCTTTTATGGAAGGATTGTGCGGCCTCGAAGATCAACACAAGCTTTTTGAAACTGTCAAGCTCTCGCCACGATGGGCTATCACCTCTTTACAACGAGCTTCAGTCGAAGTGGCCTACGGCGCTTCCGGTGCAGGCATCGGTTATGAGTGGCAGTTGCGTGACGCCGGCTGCGATCTCACGATTCGCGCCAAACAAACGCACGTCGATTTGCATCTGTTGCTGCCAACAGGAAAGCAAGCTGCTCAGATTTGGGTTGACAGCAAGGCGATGCCGTTCACACTATCCGTCATTGAGAGCAGCAACTATATTGATGCCGCCATTGAGGTAGAAGGTGAGTCAAAGCTGCACGTGCAGTTTGTGAAGTAGTGGATGGATTGCTGGATTTTTGGATTAATGGAATTGTGGAAGCCTTCCAAAACTCCATTGCTATGAGTTTTATCTTTTCTTATGTTTCAATTTAGTGAGATTTTCGATGTTTAGCGTGTTCTTGACAAAGTTCAGCATGACCGATGAGCCTTGCAAAAGATGAGTGCCGATGGCGGGTTCTTCGTCATTTGAAAGAACGACTTTAGCTGTTTTCCATTTGCCATGCCATAGCACGCGCGCCGGGCACACGGGTTCACTTCTTTGTTCGCCATCAGCATAATCAACAC
>JBOHQZ010000469.1:0-5439 GCA_050732275.1 bacterium | reverse complement strand
TCGAACGGCTTTTCCTGGCGCAGCATTTTTTGATAGATGCTGTAAAAATGCTTTGGCCGCCCGGTGATCTTGGCGACGATGCCGGCTTGTTTCAATTCTTTGCGAACCGGCATGGTAATACGCCGGATGTAAGCTTCGCGCTCCTCGCGTTTGGAGGCAATTTTTTCAACCAATTCCCAATAAGCCTTGGGCGCCAGCGTTTTCAGCGCCAAATCCTCCAGCTCCCAGCGGATTTTGGCGATGCCGAGGCGGTGCGCTAATGGCGCATATACGTCGCGCGTCTCGATGGCGATACGCAGCCGTTTTTTCTCCGGCAAATACTCGATAGTTCGCATGTTGTGCAGCCGGTCGGCAAATTTGATCAAGATCACGCGAATGTCCCGCACCATCGACAGCAGCATCTTGCGGAAGTTTTCCGCCTGTCGCGCCTCGAGGCTGTCGAATTTCAATTCGGAGATCTTGGTGACGCCATCAACGAGAACGGCAATTTCCTTGCCGAATTTTTCTTCAACTTCTCCGATGCTGACACCGGTATCTTCCACGACATCGTGCAGCAAGCCGCCGGCGATGGTGAAATAATCCATGCGCAGGTCGCAGAGAACTTTCGCGACCTCGAGACAATGCTCAAAATATGGCGCGCCGGACTTGCGCAGTTGATTCTTGTGTGACTCTTGCGCGAAAGCGTAAGCATTGGTTAAAAGCTCGGCATTAACCGCATGATTGCTATAGCGTCTCAGCTTACGCAAAATCCATCGAAAGGTTTTTTCATAACTGTTGGTTTCCATGGCACAGCATTCCGAGAAGCCTGACAAAAGGTTGAAGTGTACACTGCCGCGCCATTTTTATGGGCGAAGCTTTCAACGACGTGACTCAAAACGGCGATGATTCCATCGCAGGGGAATCGGAACGGCCTTTCTCCAAATTGGCAAACAGCACATAATCTTTTAGGAACACGACTTTCACCGTGCCGGTCGGGCCGTTGCGCTGCTTGCCGATGATGATCTCGCTGATGCCCTCGAATTCAACGCGGTCGTAAACTTCCGGCCGGTAAATGAAAAGCACGACATCGGCGTCCTGTTCGATGGCGCCGGACTCGCGAAGGTCGGAAAGAATCGGCCGCCGGTCGCCGCCGCGCTGCTCCACGGCACGAGACAATTGCGAAAGCGCGATCACCGGCACGTCCAGCTCTTTGGCCAGCGCCTTCAACGATTGCGAGATCATCGAAATTTCAATTTGGCGGCTTTCCACCGAGCGCGGCCCGCGAACCAATTGCAGATAATCCACGATAAACAATCCGACTTTTTTCTCGGCGACCAAGCGCCGGGCCTTGGCGCGAATTTCCATCACCGTGAGCGCCGGTGTGTCATCAATATATATCGGCGCTTCGGCCAACTTGCCGACTGCGAGCGCCAATTTTGAAAACTGCTCGCGGGGCAATTTGCCGGTGCGCACCGCGTGCGAATTGACGCGCGCTTCGCTGCACAGCAAACGCAGCGCGAGCTGATAATTCGCCATTTCCAGCGAGAAAATGCCCACACCGATCTTGTGATCGACCGCGGCGTTGCGCGCCATGTTCAGACAAAACGCCGTCTTGCCCATCGACGGCCGGCCGGCGACGATGATCAAATCCGAGTTTTGAAAGCCGGAAGTCATTTCATCCAGGTCATTAAACCCGCTCGCCACGCCGGTAACCGAGCCGCGGCGATGGTGATATGATTCGATCGTATCAAAAGTTTTGTGCAGAATCGGGTTGATGAACTCGAAGCCGCGGCGCAGCCGGCGTTCGGAAAGGCTGAAGATGCGCTGCTCGGCCTTATCCAAAATATCGTCGACGCGATCCTGTTCTTCAAAAGCCTCGGTGGCAATTTCAGTGGCGACGCCGATCAAGCGCCGCAAGAGCGCTTTTTCGAGCACGATGCGGGCGTGATATTCGACGTTGGCAGCCGAAGGCACGCGCGCCACCAGCTCGGTCAGATAATAATTGCCGCCAATGGCATCGAGCTGCCCGCGGCGCTGCAACTCGGCGCCGACGGTCAACACGTCGAGCGGCTCGTTGCGCTCGAAAAGCCCGGACATCGCCTGGAAAACATGCTGATGGCCGCCTTTATAAAAACACCAGTCTTCGAGAAGCTCGAACGCCCGGCTGGCAGCGTTGCTCTCTTGCAGCATTGCGCCCAACACTGCGACTTCGGCGTTGGCGTCCTGTGGCGGCAGACGGTCGATGATCTGATCCGGCGGCGCTACGTTGCCGTTTCCGGCGCTATTTTCTTTGCGTGGCATGCAGTTTACTTTTTTCGCGCGTCCGGCGCATTAATTTATCCGGCGGCAAACTGAGCTCCGTATGGATGCCGTTAAAAAAATTTTTTTCTAATGCTCGCGGAATCTTAATCGGAAAAAATCGCTTGGCCGAATAGCCATAATCTTCGCCGCTTTCATCAATCACACGGATGTAACCATGTGAAGCCGCTTGCGCGTCAGGAATGGCGCAATAAAGCTTTCCTATTTCGAGAGAAGCTTTATAGCCTTTATTGTCTGTGCACGCTGCATAGCGCGACACAGAATTATTTTTCTTTCTCATCAAGCGACAACACCGTGTTCGCTGCCAACTTGCGTTCTTGCTTCTCGAATTGGAAGTTTCGCTATCTGCATCACCAAGCGTAACGCTTCATTAACGGCTTCTTCAGTCGGAAATGCCTGTGCGACATCGGGAGCCAGCAAGACCAAATTCGTGCCTTTACGGAAGCGTTCGGCGTATTTGCCACGCACGCCCCCTTTCAAAAGCTGAGACAAATCATATTCAGGACGGAGATCGTCGTCCATCTCAGAGAAAATCTCCTTGCTCATAGGCTTCTCTATCAATGGAATGGTTCGGATCGAAAACAGTAATCGACAAAGGATCAATGAACACAGTGGCAGCTTCGCTGAATGGCACTTGATGCATTTTCAGATTCAGAGCCGCCTTATCGGTATTCCATTCAAACTCGACACCTTGAATACTGTAGACTACATCCATTTGCCCTCCCTTGCCGTACAAGTATCAATTTACTCGCAACGCCTGCTCAAAAATCTTAAACGCCACCGCCAGCTTCGACATCAGCTCCAACTCTTGAACCTGTCCATTTCGATCAACCAAAGTGACGCGATTGGTTTCTGCCGCGAAACCGGCGCCGGCGTGGCGCGGGTTGTTGAGCACGATCAGATCGAGCCGCTTCCGGCGCAGCTTGTCTTTCGCATTCTCCAGCTCGTTCTCTGTTTCGACCGCAAAACCGATGTGCAGCGCGCGGCTTTTTTGCTCGCCGAGCGCGGCGAGAATATCGACCGTGCGCTCAAATTCGAGCTGGAAAGAGGCGGCAGTCTTTTTCATTTTCTCCGGCGCCATGGTGCGCGGCCGATAATCTGAAACTGCTGCAGCCATCGCCAAGATATTGGTGCCGGCATAGTGTTTCTGTGCCGCTGCTGCCATCTCTGCCGCGGAAACCACCGGCACAAATTCGACATTATACGGCGGCATCAAATTTGTCGGGCCACTGATGAGCGTCACGCGGCCTCCCAAAGCGCGCGCGGCTTCAGCCAATGCAAAACCCATCCGGCCGGTCGAGGGGTTGGTCATCATGCGCACCGGATCGAGATACTCTTCAGTGCGACCAGCGGTCACCAGAATCTTTTTGCCAGCCAATGGCTTTTGCTTTTGCAGCGCCACTAAAATTTCGGAAAGAATCCAATCCAGTCGTGCCAAACGCCCCCACCCTTCGCCCTCGGCGGTGGTGGCCAAAGCGCCAAACTCGGGATCAACAAACCGATAGCCATTCTCTTTGAGCAGCGCAACGTTCCGTTGAACCAGCCTATCTTCCCACATGGCGAAGTTCATTGCAGGACAAAGTACAAGCGGAACCCGTGCGGCGCGGACGGTGGCGCTCACCGGATCGTCAGCAAATCCTTGCGCCAATTTCGCCAGCAGGTTGGCGGTGGCCGGACAGAGTACGATCGCTTCCGGCCAGCGCGACCAGTCAATATGCTCGATGGCCGCGCTGCGTCCTTCCGGGAAAATGTTCGTGAGCACCGGCTGCTCACTCAAAGCGGCAAAAGTCATCGGCGTGACAAATTCTTGCGCGCGTGAAGTCATCATCACCCGCACCGTCGCGCCGCGCCGGCGCAGCTCGCGCACCAGCTCGCAGCTTTTGTAAGCGGCAATGCCGCCGCTCACGCCGAGCAAAATTTTTTTCCCGGTGAGTGGCACGCTATTTTTTCGGTTCTTCCTCCCCAGGTTTTGCGACATAATGGAAATTCAGCTTTCCCAAGAGCATCTCTTCCAAAGCCACCGTGGTGGGTTTGGGGAGCCGAATATATTTGACCGGCTGCATTTGGCGCTCTTCCGATGTATCGTTGTCGTCGTCGGTGTCATTGTCATCGACGTCGTCCAGGCTGCTGTCGTAGCCGGTTTCCTGCTCGATCAGCCGCTTCTGCTCGTCGTTGATTTGACGCGCCCGTTTGGCGATGATCATAATGGCTTCGTAAATGTTGCTGCTGTGTTTTTTCAACTCTTCAAGTGGAATCGTGCTTGCCATGCCAATCTCCAAAGTTAAGGTGTTTCAAAAAATTAGAACAATTTTGGACAAAACTATAATTATTTTCTGTATTGAGTAATGATCGTTCGCACTGCGGCCACGGTGTCGTCAAGATTATGATTGACGACCACATGGTCATAGTGCTCGGCCATTTCCATCTCCGCCACCGCATTGTTCAAACGGGTTTGGATGGCTTGCGGCGAATCGGTATTGCGCCCCACCAGCCGGTCGCGCAGGGATTCAGGCGAAGGCGGCATGATAAAAATTAAAACCGCGCGATCGCCATATTGCTTTTTGACATTGATGCCGCCCTGCACGTCGAGATCCATGAAGATCAACTTGCCGGCGCGCAACCAGCTATCCACCGTTTCCTTCGGGGTGCCGTAATAATTGCCGTGAACTTTCGCCCACTCGATGAAGCCGCCTTCCTCGGCGCGCGCTATAAACTCTTCCATGCTGAGAAAGAGGTAATCACGGCCGTGCTGCTCGCCCGGGCGCGGCGCGCGCGTTGTCGCCGAAACCGAATACGTGAAATCCGGCTCGCGATGCTCGAGCAGGCGGCGAATAACCGTGGTTTTGCCGCCGCCGGACGGCGCCGAGATAACCACCAAGTAGCCTCGGGCATTCGCTTTTCCAGGTCGGTTCTCGGGGGTGTGCATGTTGATCACTCGAGGTTTTGAATTTGCTCGCGCAGTTTCTCCACCTCTTCCTTGATGCTCACCACCCAGTGCGCGGTTTGCGCATCGTTGGCTTTGGCGCCGATCGTGTTGGCCTCGCGGTTCATCTCCTGCAACAGGAAATTCAGCTTGCGGCCGGCCGGCTCCGCTTCGTCAACCGCTTCGAGAAAAAGCGTGTTGTGGCTCTGAAAACGCGT
>JBOHQZ010000468.1:0-5442 GCA_050732275.1 bacterium | reverse complement strand
CTTTTGAACTCTCTAACTCCAGTAACCCTACGGGTTACTGGAGTTAGATGAAATACACAACAAACAACAAAAAAAGTGTCAACTATTTTCAGGACGAGACACGCGCGTTACGCATTACGTTTTACGATTTTACTTCATCGGAAATAAAGAAGGAGACAGATAATGGCAACAGCACCGAATGTCATGGTGAAAGAAATGTCCTGGGACCCGATTACCAGAATCGTCGGTAGCCTGGGCATTCACACCAAAATCGACTTCACCAATAAAAAAGTTCTCGAGTGTTACAGCACTTCGATGATCTTTCGCGGGTTCGATATTTTCATGCGCGGCATCGATCCGCGTGACAGCCATTTCATCACTAGCCGCATCTGCGGCATTTGCGGCGACAATCATTGCACCTGTTCCGTTCTCAATCAGAACATGGCTTATGGTGTGAAGCCGCCGCATCTGGGCGACTACGTCCTCAACCTCGGCGAATCTGCCGACTATATGTTCGACCACGCGATTTTCAACGACAACATGTGCAACGTGGATTTTTGCGAGCAGATGGTCAAGGAGACCAACCCCAGCGTGCTCGCGAAGGCCGAGAAAACCGAAGCGCCGCACGCCGATATTCACGGGTATCGCACGATTGCCGACATCATGCGCTCGCTCAATCCCTTTACCGGCAAAGCTTATCTCGAATCCCTTCAAGTCGCGCGCTACACCCGCGAAATGTTTTGCATGATCGAAGGCAAGCACACCCATCCCTCGACCTTGATTCCCGGCGGCATCGGCACTCATGTAACGATCCAAACGCTGACCGACTACTACGTCAGGTTAATGCGATACATCGAGTATTGCAAAAAAGTGATACCCATGCACGACGACCTGTACGATTTCTTTTACGAAGCGCTGCCCGGATACGAGAAGGTCGGTTTTCGCGAGACCAATCTGGTTTGTTGGGGTTCGTTTGACGATCCGGAATACTGCGATTATGATTATCGGAAGATGACGGAATGGGGAAGAAAGCGTTTTATTACGCCCGGTGTCGCCATCGGCGGCAAGCTCGTCACCACCGACTTGGTGGAGATCAATTTGGGAATTCGGATTCTGCTCGGCAGCTCGTATTATGATGATTGGCAGAATGAGGAGATGTTCGTTAAGGAAGATCCCTTGGGCAACAAGGTTGACCGCAACCATCCGTGGAACAAGACGACCAAACCGAAGCCCGGCAAGCGTGATTTCGCCAGCAAGTATAGCTGGGTCACATCGCCGCGTTGGTATGATAAGCGAACCGGCAAAGATGTTTGTTGCGATACCGGCGGCGGTCCATTCGCACGGCAGTGGGTGACCGCAAAAGCCGGCTTGGTGGATATTGGCTACATCAAAGCGACCGGTGACAGTCTCATCTTCAATTTGCCGAAGACGGCCGGCATGCCGGAGATGCAGCAGGTGTGGAAGGTTCCCAAATGGAGCAACGCCATCGAACGAGACCGCGCGCGAGCCTATCATCAAACCTATGCCGCTCTCGTCGGATTACATAATCTCGATAAAGCGTTTGAAGAAGTGAGAGCCGGACGCACCAAAACCTGGTCGCCGTTCAAAGTGCCGAACGAGACGTTCAGTTGCGGTTTTCACGAAGCGGCGCGCGGCGTGCTCTCGCATCACATGGTGATTCGCGGCGGCAAAGTCGCCAATTACCAAATGTTCCCGCCGACGCCGTGGAACGCCAGCCCAAGAGATCATCACGGCACACCCGGTCCTTACGAAGATTCCGTTCAGAACACGCCGATCTTCGAGGAGAATGGCCCGGACAAATTCAAGGGCATCGACATCATGCGCGCGGTGCGGAGCTTCGATCCCTGCCTGCCCTGCGGCGTCCACATGTATCTCGGCAACGGCAAGGTCGTCAAAGAGATGCATTCGCCGACGGCACTGGCCTCGTTCGGGAAGTGAAGAAGCCGGAAGGAATGGAATTGTTCACGGAAGTGAAACAGCTCACTGAATTTTTAGTTTTGCTTCCGTTTTGATTAACTCGCGGATCATTTTTCCGCCCTCCATCTTTCTGGTTTCTGAATTTTTTTGAAAAAAAATTTGAAAGGAAAGTTATTCATGATCGAACACGTCGAAGCCTCTCCCGACGAAATATACGACATTGAGCTTGAAAAGAGTCTTCTCGATGCCAATGCCAAGCTCGCCAGGGAAAATCGCGCGATTTTGGACGAGCTCGGAATTACCGCCTTTGATTGCATGGGCGCTATTGGCTCCGGCAAGACCACTCTGATCAGCAAGTTGGTTGGCAAGCTGAAAGATCGCTATGGAATTGCGGTTTTCAATGGAGACGCCACCACCACCAACGACGCCGACTTAATTGCGCGAGAAGGGATTCAGCTTGTGCAGATCGCCACTGTTAACGGCTGTCATCTTGATGCGAACCTAGTGCAAAAGGCATTTCGGAAAATCGAACTCAAGGAGTTGGATCTGATTTTTATCGAAAATATTGGTAATCTTATTTGTCCTGCGCTATCTCCTTCACTGATTTCAAAATTGCGCAAAGCCGTCGAGGCGCCTCCCCCGATTGCTGCTGAGAAGTGCGACTTCTGCGGCAGCCCCATTCCCGCGGAGCATCGACACTTTGCTGACCTCGGGACGATGCGTTTTTTATGCGCTTGCGAGATGTGCGCTATTATTCAGGTTGAGCGCGGTATCTTTAGACCTTTGCCACAGCGCTATCTCCTTCTTGAAAATTTCAAGATGCCCGAGACGTTGTGGCAGGAATTTATGATTCCGGTCGAGATGGCCTTTTTCGTTTTCCATTCGGCTCGCAATAAAATCGTCGCCTTTTACCCGGCCCCGACGGGTGCCACCGAATCGCAGCTCAACTTGGGCGTGTGGGAAAAGCTCGGAAGCCTCAATCCGATCTTGCAAGAGGTGGGAAAAGATCTGGAAGCATTGCTGGTCAACCGAACCGGCACACCGCACGAATATTATATCGTTCCCATCGACAGTTGTTATCAGCTTGTCGGCGCGATGCGAGCTTCCTGGCAGGGAATCTCAGGCGGGCAAGAGGCCTTCGCCGCCATCAGCCGATTCTTTCGTGAAATAAAAGCGCGGTGCTCGCTGGCCAAAGGAATTTAGCTCACGGAAAGGAACTCACACGGAAGTAAAAAATTTTTGTAATTCATTTCCGTGAGCGGTTAGTTTTTAAAAAGTTTTCCGGAGTCGATTTTCAACCTGATCATGCCCGAACTGACGTTTGAAATTCTTTCTGCTGAGGTGAAGCCGTTTGCCGCCGTTCCGACGCTTCTTTTCAAATTGCAAATCACCAATGCCGTCGAGAACGAAGAAATTTTTTCCGTCGGGCTGAAGGGGCAGGTGATGATCGATGCGATTCATCGCCACTATGATAGTGAGACGCAGAAACACCTGATCGAAGTTTTTGGCGAGCCGGTGCGTTGGGAAGAGACACTGAACAGCCTGCTTTGGACTTACGTCGTTGTGCCGATTCCGCGATTCATCGGCAGCGTCGTCGTCGATGTTCCCATCGCTTGCAGCGAAGATTTGACCGTCGCCTCCGGAAAATATTTTT
The DNA here is from genome assembly GCA_050732275.1 of bacterium. Classification (GTDB taxonomy): domain Bacteria; phylum Zhuqueibacterota; class Zhuqueibacteria; order Zhuqueibacterales; family Zhuqueibacteraceae; genus Zhuqueibacter. The sequence goes on along the minus strand of JBOHQZ010000468.1, from coordinate 1,871 downwards.
ATGCATTGCGCGACGGCATCGCGCCGATCGCGTTTCTTTTCAGCGGCACGATTTTTTACAAGACGCCCGACGCCGTGATTCAGGTGACACAGATACCATGGGAAAAAGAGGCGACATTCAAGCTGCCGATTAAAATCTGGCAAGAGATGATGGATCACTATTATCCAAACAGCAGATGGCTGCGACTCCAGAAGGACACTTTCGACAAGCTTTACGAGTACAAAGCAAAAAATGCCCTCCCCACTTTAGAGGCTTGTTTGGATAAGCTCATTGACAAGGCCTTGGAATGAATGTAATTCGTGATGCGTAGCGCGGCGTTGGCCGCAACCAACGTTTTATTTTTACGTTTTACTCCTTACGTTTTACTTCTTACATTTACTTTTATGCTCGAACAACTCACACGCGCTCTGCTCTACGAAGGTTATGCGCTGTTCCCCTACAAGCGCACGGCGACAAAAAATGTAAAACCCGTTCCCTTCGGCGTCGTTTATCCCCGCGACTACAACGCGCACCATGCCGAAGCGCAATCGTACCTCCAAACTGAATGTCTCGTCAAAAGAAATGACGACCTCGAGATCGAGGTAAAAGCTCGCTTCCTACAGCTTCGAATTAAAAATCTTCTGGAGCGAAAAGAAAGCGCCTCAGCGCCTGAGGCAAGCCGGCTGCACGAAGATCATTTTCGCGCCGTGGAATCTTTGCAAGCTGGCGGCGAAATGTACGTTTCAGGCTGGGAAGCCGTCGAACGGGAGGTGGCTTCCGGCCGGCTGCCGATCTCCAAGCTCTTTACGGAAGGGATAGTTTGCCGAATAGATTTTCCCAAAGCGCACGACAGCCAATTTTTGTATAACGCGCAAAGTCAGATCACGGGAAAGCAAACCAATTTGCTCTCCGGAGTGACCGGAGCAGTGATGATTTTTGCCCGCCCGGTGGAAGGGCTAAAGGATTTTTTTCGAGTGACCGTCAAGATCATCAATACCACCGGCATTAGAAATCCGGATACTGTGGGCCGCGATGATATTTTCAAGCAATCTTTTCTTTCTACGCATACGATTCTGCAGGCTCGCGGCGGCGAGTTTATTTCCGTCTTTGAGCCTGACGAACAATGGAAAGCAGCCGTCGCACAATGCCAGAATATCAACACATGGCCCGTATTAGTCGATCGAGACAACAGCACCATGCTCTCTTCGCCGATCATTCTTTACGACCATCCGCAAATGGCGCCACAAAGCACCGGCGATCTTTTCGACAGCACGGAAATCGAGGAGGCTCTCCTCCTGCACGTCGCCGCGCTCTCGGATGAAGAAAAAAGACGCTTGCCCATGCCGATGAAAAACTTCGCGCCATGCTCGAAAAAGCCGGCCAGGTCACGCCGCAAGAGATCATGAATCTCCACGGCATCTTCCGCGAGGTTTGAGTGCAAAATTTTTCTGCCCTCCATTTTTCTGTCATTATGAATGTTTTTTGAGAAGATTATGCCATGAGATCAGTTCAGTTCGATGCGCAGCAAACCGGCGAAGACCGCGCCGTGGTCAACGGCATTGAATATAAAAAAGGTGAAAAGGTTCGATTGAAGCTCGGCAAGCGGCGTTCCGATTCATCCGACCTCCTACTCGACGGCAAAGTAGCGACCATTGAAACCATATATCGCGATTATGACGACAGCGTGTATATTGCCGTCACGATGGACGACGATCCCGGCCAGGATATGCAGCGCGATCTGGGGCGCTATCTTTTCTTTTTCCCGGATGAGGTCGAGGTTACTAAGAGCAAGGAGTGAAGGAAGATCGGAGTGTTGGATTGATGGAGTGGTGGATTACTGGATTGCTGGAGTATTGGAGACGCATCAATCCATCACTCCAATGATCCATCAC
>JBOHQZ010000467.1:0-5448 GCA_050732275.1 bacterium | reverse complement strand
AAATGCTGCACGCGGCCAAAGACGGCGTTGACAAGCTCGGTCAGGGAAGGTTGTTCTTGATGGCGTGAGGCAAGCCAACTGCTCAATACCCTTTTTAGCCCTTCTTTGCCAAATTGCTTTTTGGCGCCGTCGTGCGCTTCGATGATGCCATCGGTGTAGAGCGTGAGCAGATCGCCTGATTGCAATGCGATTGTCTCGGTGCTTCGTACGATATGAGGATTTACGCCTAAAGGCATTCCAGCCGTCAAGAGCTCGCGCCATGTTTCACTAGCGCGGCAATGCCACAACGGTGGATTGTGTCCGGCGCTGGTGTATTCGAGCTGCATCGTGCCGGTGTCGAGCACACCGGCAAAGAAGGTGACGAAAACTTTGCCTTGGGCATATTCGTAAATCAACCGATCGAGGTTGCACACCAACGGCAGCAAATCGGTGTGGTGAGAGATTTCAGAATACAGGCCGCCATGCAGCGTCATGGCAACCAAGCCGGCAGGCAAGCCTTTGCCCACCACGTCACCTATAGCAAACAGAAAGCGCGACTCGCTCAACGGCAAAAACGCGAGATAGTCACCGCCGATTTGTTGCGCCGGCGCGTAATGATAGGCCATGGCGAAATGCGCGCAGGAAAAACTCGGCGGCGGGAACAAACGCTGCTGCGCCTCTTTGGCCGCGCGAATTTGTTGGTTAAGCTGCTTCTGTTCGCGCCTCTCTTTTTGCAGCAACACACTTTCCAGCGTCAGGGCGATTTGATCGGCGAGCACTTGCAGCATGGTGCGGCGGTGTTGCGGCATGCCTTTGAGCGCACGGCGACTATCCAAATAGAAAACGCCAAGCATCCCACTTTTGGCATGAGGCTGGCCGCTTTCGCTATCAGGCATTGCTACCGCTTCCAACGAATGCGATGATTTCAACGGCAGACAAATGATGGTATTGAGCCGCAGTGCTTGTATGCTTTGATTGTGTTGGTAATGCGGATCACTAAGACATTCTTCGCGAATGACCATCTCGCCCGCCTCTTCCGCTTCTGCCAATGCCGAGCGGCTGACCTCGAATTGGTCGTGATGCACATCGCCTGGTGTCACATTGTGAAAAGCCGCCGGTTGCAGTTGATGATTATCATCGTACAAAAAGATCACAGCGCGTTCGGCGCGGGTAATTTTGATGGCGAAGCGCGCGGCAATTTCCAACACTTCATTGGAAAAGGCCGCACTTTTGGCACGCTGGCTCATGCCCTTCACCATGGCAAAAAATTCCTCCTGCGTTTGCAGCAGCGGACCGGTAAATGGCTCAAAAGCTATTGCGGGCTTTGGGGGATCGGAGAGGCTGAGCGCCCCGCCCGCTGAGGCGCGAAACAATAGCATCGTCTCGCCAAGTGTAATGCGGTCAAAATCTTTGATCTCGCGGCGGCGCACTTTGGCGTCGTTGACAAAAATGCCGTTGCTGCTGCTCAAATCTTGAATGTAAAATCTGCCGTTTTGATAATCGATACGGGCGTGAAAACGCGAGAGCGAGGGGTCGTGCAGAATAACGGCGTTGTCGTGGTGACGGCCGATGGTGGCGGCGCCCGCAAAAATATGGTGGGAGCGGATGGCGCCTGCGGCGCCACCGCCCTCCGCGCTAATCTCTTTCAGCACGGCTAAAAACAAAGGCAGCCCACATTCGGCGCAATAGCTGAAATGGGCCGGGTTTTCCGCGTGGCAATGATTGCATTGCATTCGGTTCATTTCAATTCCTTAGAACGAAATCAGAAGGGCTCTTTGGGCTCGTTGATATTGAATAAACATTTTTCTTGGCCTTGCAAAAGAAATAGTGGGCGTGTGCAATATAAACCTCGTCTAAAGATACGAAAGCCGCCCAGCATGTGCAAATAGTTTATTCCTTTACCAAAAACTCTTACTCGAATTTATCATCGACCTTTTTGTTTTGTAGCGCCCAATAGCCAGTTTCACCAATCGCGGGGAGAGAGAGGTTGATTGAAAGACGGAGGTTCAAACCGCCACATCACAAAATTCATACGTCGCCAGAGCCAGACCGCAAGTTTCCCCACAGCACACGCAAGAGATTGCGCGGATTCATCACGCTCGACGGAGGCGCCAGCAGATTGGAAACGTTGTAAAATGCCAGCGCCAGCGCCGGATCATCATGCGCAGCCTTGTGCAGCCTGGCCATGTACCAGTTGACGAAGTTCACGCCTGCACTGCGCGGACCGACCGCTTCCGGGATCCGCAGATCAGCGCCCACGGCGATAGCCCATGGAATATCGACGACTTTTGCCATGCGAGTGAAAAAGCGGCGCGCAAGATCGCCGGATCCTTCGGCAAGAGTCTGTGCGAGTTCCATCGCCTCCAGGGCTGCCACAGACATGCCTTGCCCGTAGATCGGGTTGAAGCTGGAGATGGCATCTCCGAAAACCAGGTAACCGTCCGGGAAGCGCTCCAACTTCTCATAGCGCCGCCGCACGCTGGCGGGAAACCGCAGCGAAGCCGGGCCGTTCAACGGCTCGGCATCGCGGATCACTTCATAGATGTAAGGCGCGGGCAGATTCTTGGCGAACTCGATAAACCCGGATAGGTCTTCGGGTGCGCCGGTGCCGAAATGAGCGAGCAGCGTTACCGCCCACTGGTCGTCTTCCTGCGCCAACATGGCGCCGCCGCGCTTGCCGAGAGGGGTCGGCGGGATGATCGCAGCCAGGTCGCCGCCCAGATCTTGTGGCCGCCGGCGGAAATAGCGCGTGGTATAGCCGAGAGCGATTTCCACACGTTCCTCTGGCGCTTTCGGATAGCCGAGCGTTTCAAGCCACTGCGGTGTGCGTGAGCCCCGGCCAGTGGCATCCACCACCAGCTCCACCGATAGCACTTCCCCGTTTTGCCGAATTCCGGTTACGCGACGACGATCTTCGCTTGCCGTGAGTCCGTCTACCCGGCAATCCTGGCGCGTCACCACATTGCTCAGATTCAGAACACGTTGCCGTACGAAGTTCTCGAGGAATGGCCGGCTCATGAGCAGACCTTCAAGCCCACTAGCTCGCCGCGCCAGGCAGGCGCCCTCGGCAAAGAAGCGAGAATCGCGAACAATATCTCCTTCAATCGCCCCGGCAGCGATCAACTGCTCCGAGATGCCGGGAAAAAGCTGGTCCAACACCCGGCGGCCGCTAGCCAGCAGACCGTGTACGTGTCGGCCTTGGGGTACGCCTCGCCGCTGCTCCGCCATCGAGGGAAAAACGTCGCGTTCTACAAGCGTCACTTGCCGGAAGTGGTCTGCGAGCACGCGCGTCGCCAGCAATCCCGCCATGCTTCCGCCAATGACAATCGCGTGCTCCCGTTCCGTCCTTGAATTCTGGTCCATATCATTCTCTTTTCATAAAACTTTTGACACTATCGTATCAGCAGCATCTTTAGCGTTTTCACAAAATCCCCGGCAAACAGTTTGTAGAAGTAAACTCCGCTGCTCAAATTGCTCGCATCGAAACTCACGCGATAATTTCCTGCCGGTTTTTTCTCATTCACCAGCGTCACGACTTCCTTCCCCAATACATCATACACCTTCAAACTGACCTGTACGGGCGAACCGCCGTTCGCCCCTACCGCATACTGAATACTGGTCACTGGATTGAAGGGATTGGGATAATTTTGCAAGAGCTGAAATTCTTCCGGCGCCGTATTCTCTTCTTCGTCGGCAACCGAGGTGGAGAGCGGAGGGTAGCGCTTACCATTGACCAAGGCGCTATCGAGAGGGTGAAAGAATGGCGCAATCGAATAATGTTCCCGTTTCACCGGGCCGACGCCGGGCGCATGCCATTCGATCCAATCGTTGTCCGGAAAATCGAATTTGAAACGAAAGCGATAGCAATTGACAAATGTGCCGGCCGGTACCTTCACCGTATCGGTTTTGCTTTGCAGAATCACCGTCCATTCGGCGAGACCTTGCGGGCCGATCACGTGCCATTGCTCCCCGATCTCGGCAGAGAACTTGAGCCAAACCTGTTCGGCCGCACCCTCTTTGAGGAGTAGGTCTTGTGATGAAGTCAATCTGAGCAGAACATTATTCCAATCACAGAAATTGTCGAAGTGGTAATATAGGCTATCGTCGATTTGCACCGTATCAGTTACAACTTCTTTCGGGCCGCCGGCAAACGCCCAAAAATTTCCGACGGCCATTGGGAAATAAGACAGCGTTGCGGAACCGTAACTCTTGCCGGCGATGACGCAACCCATGACGTTGTACGTCGTAAAGCGCAGCCCCGGCGGCTCGCCCGGCGTGAAATAGGACACCGGACCGAATTTATCCGAGAGTGAAACTTCCGTGATGAGCAACCCACCGGTCAAAAAAGTCTTGACCGTCGTGGTCTCGCCAAAGAGCGCGACGGTATCCACCTCGACAAGGGTCACATTCGTCGTCGGACCAAAACGCACTTCCCAGCTCTCTCCGAGCGTGGCCTGCAATTTGAAAAGAGGAATGTCCTGGTCTTCGAATTCATCGTAGTAGTAGACATATTCAGTGTCCGCCCGAACGAATCTTCCTCCCGCGAAATCAAGCGAATCCAAATACGCGTAGGTGAAGCCGTTCGGCATGAGCGTATCGCCGATGATATTCACCGTATTGAAACGTCGTGTGGTGTCGGTGGAGTTCGCCCACCATTGTTTCACTTCGTAATCCCAACGATTGCCGGCATACGTGGGATAATAATCTTGTGCTGCCACGGTCTTCAATCCGAGCAATCCCATGAGCATGAAAAAGCAAGCCGTTCGCATAAAACATTGTTTTATTTTCATCTCGATCCTTTGAGTTGATGATTCGCCTATTGCGCAGTCAAATTTTTGCTTTTTCGGCAAAGAAATTTTAACCGCAAATGAGCGCGAATAGACGCGATTTTTTTTATTGTAAACCTCCTTTGGTTAAAATTTCTCGATTTTTTTCATGTCGATACCAAATGCGTGCCAACCGTAAAAGGCCACCATCCAAGTTGTTTTTGTATCGAAACAAGTTTTTTCACATTCTAAAATTTGAATAGTGCACTCAGATTTTTGAAGAAGCGGTGCTTTCACTTCGTTCCGATGCCGATGTTTATCGGGTTCGTGAGCTTGGCGGCGCCTCTGCCACCGGCGCGCTCGCGGACCATCTTCTCCAGCGCCTGCTGGATCACGCCTCTCTCGTCGTTCGTCAGGTTCAGGCTGCCGAGCACCATCTCGACGATTGGGTTGCTCCACACAATCCACTCCCACAGCTCCTTTCCGGTCCGGAACTCCGTGGCCTCAGTGATGGTCTCGACCTTGATGTTCTTCAATCCGGCGGTGGCGAACTCCTTGCGTAGCCTCGCCGGATCCTGCAATTGGAAAGGAAGCGGAGGCGGAGCCATCGGGGGGCCATCGAAGCCAGGACGGACAGATTGCACGGCGCCAACGAGGAAGCCGATCTCGTGCGGGTCGCCGTACACATTCATCAGGACACGGC
>JBOHQZ010000466.1:0-5456 GCA_050732275.1 bacterium | reverse complement strand
TATTGCGGCCGTTCCAGCGCCGTTGGTGGACGCCTTGCGGCAGATCGTCGCTCACCAGCGTACGCACGAGCTGGCCGTTGAGGTTGAAGATGTGTAGCTTCACCTCGCTTGGGCGCGGCACGTTGAAGCGGAAGAACGTATGGGGATTGAACGGATTCGGATAAGCTTGCACCCCCTCGAAGCTCTCCCCACCTTCAACCTTTGCGGCGCCACTCTCTTCGCTCACCGCCTTCGACGTACTGTTCAAATTGACGATATTGAACCAAAGCTCGTCACGGGTCATGTTGCCGTTGCAAACGAGCAGATTCATGTCGCCATTCACCGAATGTGCTGCCACCGAAACATCGAGGAAGTTGTCGGCTTCGTTGCTAAAGATGGTGTCAATCGGCGCTGTTAACAAACTAGTAAAATCGCCAAATGCGACATTTTTCATTTCCCCAACCTTCACCCCGTGTTCACGCGAACCGATGACGTACAGCCGATTGTGCGTTTGATCGATTGCCAATGTTGGCCGCGTCCAACCTTGCGACAAAAGGATCGGATATTGGAACCAGCTACCATTCGGAGCGCGGCGCAGCAAGCCGACGTTCGTCGTGTTCGGCCCACCGCCGTTGGTTTTGACGATCATCAAAATATTGTTGTTATAGGCCAACATGCTGATGTGATTGTCAGACACCGTGCCGGCAAATTGTGGAATCGCGCTTGTCTCATCGGTCCAATCTGTTTCCGGATCGCTGTCTTTGTGGCGCAAAAAGCCGTAAATGGAGCCAGAGGCGCTGTTCTCGGCATAGCCAACGCCGATATAATTGGAGCCGCCGGCTGAGAATTTCAGCGCATCGGTCAGACCTTTGCTATTGTTGAGATTGCTCTTAACAGTGATCGTCTCGGACCAGTCCTTGCCGCTATTGGCCGAGCGTTTGGCCAATATACTGGAATCCTTTATTGCGAAAACCCACAAATGGCTGTTGGCGGCGCGCACTAAATTCATTTCCGCATCTTGCACGAAATTGTTGATGCTATAAGGATAACCGCTGTCAATCGTCCAATTGCCAGCAGCATAGCTCAAACGCAGAATAAAAGCCGCGCTGGCGCCGGGCAGCAAAATAAACGCTTTATTATTGGCGGCATCGAGAATGCAATCGGGACGAGGTTTGGCCGTGCTATATATTTGAATGGTTTTCGTCCACGAGCTGCCGTCAAATTTCCAGAGATACCACTTTAGATCATCCTTGGCTTGCGCCGTGACCCACCATTTGCCGTCGTGATAAAACATTTTGCTTTGATTGTTGCGATCAAAATTTTTGGCGGTGCCGGGTATCGCCTGGCCGGTTGCAGAAGTAATGATATACGGATTAGATTCGACCGGCGTGGTTTCGACGGTCGTGGCCACGGTTAGTGTGTGGGAGCCGCCGAAAAATGGATTTGATACTGCCGTGCTCGGTAAAAACAGTGTCACCGCCGCGTTATTGTTCAACGGCACTGTGATTGGCAGCGTGATGGTAATTTGGTGTTGAATGCTATCGCCGCTCGCCGCCGCATTGACCGTATTGACCGTGACGCCGGTGAGCGCGCCGTGCTTCACGCGGGTGACGTCTCCGAATGTCACAATAAACTTGCTGGTGCCGGAAATCATGCGGCCACGCCCGCCGAGATTGAACGCCAGCGTGTAAGCCGCTGGAACGCCGGGATCCGTCGTCGAGATCGTCACCGCCGCTGAGGTTACCGTCGTCGTGGCTGGAACCAGACTATAGTTGAGCGAGCTGACTTGCACCGGTTGCGCGCTCGTCCAGGCTGTAAGAGCAAATCCGTTGCCCGGAAGAATTGGATTCAATAAACCGGCGCCGGCATTGAACACGACGGAAAAAGATTGATTGCTCGACAGATTCACCGGCGTGGTGATTCTCACTTGCTTCGTGCCGTTATTCGCCATCACTTTCGTGGCGGGCACGCTATTCACAAGAACTTGGCTCGCCGGCAAGGTGTCCGGCACTATGGTGCTGCCCGGAAAGCGGAAGTGCAGGACGGTGTTGTTGGCGCTCAACGCGCTCGCGATTGTCAGTGGAATCGTGTAGGTAGCATTCGCATTGACTTCATTGGAAGCGACGGTCACCTCACCAATAGTGAGGGGCTCCGGGTTGTTTATGGGCAGAAGCCGGAACCAAATATCGCCCGCGGTCGTGTTGTCACCACAAACCATAAGTCCAGAAATTCCGGTCACCGTGGTTGCCGGCACGCTGAGATTATCGAAGCTCGCACCGGCAACGGTAAAGAGCGTCTGCACCTCGGCCGTTTGCAGCGTGTTTTCCTGGCCGATCAGGCAGGTTTTATACTCGGCGACTGAAGTTGACACGTTGACGCCGAAGCAATATATTCGTTTGTTCGGCTTGTCGATGGCGATTGCTGGGGTTTTCCATACGGTTTGCGCGGTCGTATTGATCTTGAATTTTTCCCAAACGCCGGCGTTATTGCGCTTATATAACGTATTACGCGGCAAGCTGCCGCCGGTGTTATTGCGCGTCATTAGATAGAGGTTGTCGTTGCCGTCCGTCGCTAGGCAAATATTATTGAACGCGCGCTCGCTGCCAAAGAAAGTCAGCGACGACGATTCGTTGGTCCACGTCGCCTCAGGATCGCCATCACGATGGCGAAAGAAGCCGTATTTGCTGCCGACGGTGTCGCGTTCGCCGTAAGCCACGCCGACGAAATTGTCGCCGCCGAACGAGAAAGCCACAGCATCGGTGGTGCCCGTGGTGGACGTCAATCCGCTTTTGATATTAGTGATAGCCGACCAGAGCTTGCCGTCATCCTTGGAGCAGCGCGCTTGGAGAATTTTGTTATGAATACGGAATATCCACCACTCGCCGTTTTTCGCCCGCACGAGACTGACGGGATTATTTTGGTCGGTATTGGCAAAATTGCCGACCGTAACGGGATAACCGGCGTCTTTTTTCCACGTACCGGCGAGATACGAAAAGCGCCAAAAGTAGGGTGTCGATTTGTGCGAGCCGAAAATGTAGAGCTTGCCGTTATTGGGGTTGATCACGGCGTCACAATGGAAAGCGATACCTGGTGTAACAACGAGGGTTTTTACCCAGGTCGCGCCGCTGTTATACCGCCAAATATACCACCGCCCATCGGCCTGATCGCACGCGAGCGCCCACCATTGGCTGTCGTGATAAAAAACTTTGCTCTGGTTGGATTTTAAAAAGCCGGATTTGGTGGCTGCTGATATAGATGCACCGCTCTGCGTGAAATCTTCGATGGTAAATTTTCGGAACGGTGGCCACGCGCTCGTGCCCTCCACATTTTTTGCGTTTACGCGCCAATAGTATGTTGTCAAATTGGCCAGTGGTCCGATTTGTTTTGAAGTCACAGTAATGGTGGAATCATCAAAAACCTTGTCGGTGAAAGCGGCATCGGTTGCCACTTGCGGACGATAAGTAGCGGCGCCGCTTGAAGCATTCCATTGCAAACTCACGGTCGTGGTTGGCAAGGTGGCATTGTTCGCGGGTGAGATCAATACCGGTGGCGCCGGCACCGCGCCTTTCGTGGTAAATTTCCAAACTTGCGACCAGGCGCTCGTGCCGCCGTCGTTTTTCGCCCGTACACGCCAAAAATGGATTTGGTTATTCGCTAACGGCCCGATTTCCTTCGAGGTGCCGGTGAGCGTTGAATCATCAAAAATCGGTGCAGTGAAATTAACGTCCGTTGCTACCTGCAACCGGTAGGTGACCGCGCCGGCCGAAGCGTTCCACTGCAGCGTCAGAGTCGTGAGTTGTCCGGTCGCGTTATCGGCAGGCGAGGCCAACACCGGCGTTGCCGGCGGGGCGGCTTGGGTGGTAAACTTCCGCACCGCTGACCAGTCGCTTGCGCCGGCTTCGTTCTTCGCCCGTACACGCCAGAAATAGCTCGTGTTGTTCGCCAAAGGCCCGATCTGTTTCGAGGTGCCGGTGAGCGTTGAATCATCAATGATTTTAGCGGTGAAAGTGTTGTTGGTTGCCACCTGCAGATGATAAGTGGTGGCGCCGATCGAAGCATTCCATTTCAAAAGTAAAGTTGTGGGTTGCGAAACCGCATTGTTGGCGGGCAAGTTCAGCGCCGGCGGGTCCGGTGCTGTTGCGCCGGAGGAAAATCGCACCGCCAGCCCGTCGTGCAAATACGCCGCATTGTGAACCACGGTCAAACCGTCCGTACCGTCAGAATTTTCAAGACCCACCGTGCAAAGATTGAGCGGCCAGTTGGCAGTAAAATTCAAGTATTGAACTAAAATTTTGCCGTCCGGGTAGAGAATGACTTCCGCATTGACTCGTTCGCCGGCGGCGCCGCTATTGTTGTTGCCGAATTGAACGAATTGGATAACGAGCTTGTCGGCAAAACTTTGATAATAGACGCCGCTGTCTTCGCGCGGAATCAGATCATCCCATAACCACGCGATGATGTTGTTCGGCGAGGTCGTTACCGGTGGCTGCACGTTGGTAAACTTGTGGAATCCCGTTGTCGACCCGAACCCGATCAACCCGTTGGAAGCGATATAGAACTCGGTATGATTGACACCGTAGAAATTGAAGGTGAATCCGATGGGAAAAGGTCCATCAAAATTGTCATCGGACAGTGTCGTCACCGGCGTTCCGCTCGACGAAATGTCGATATAATTGAAGCTTGGTCCACCGGCTTCATCGCTATCTTTCCATTTATATCCAAACGCATCCGGCCCACCGGAGCCTGGCGCTGCTACTGCTACTGCGAGCGGAAAAATTGCACAAACGAAGGCGGCGGAAATTTTTTGGAGTAGAACGACAATAAATGGCGTCTTGTAATAACGGTTCATAACAAAAGCACGCTGAAGTGATTTCATAATGACGCCCCTGAGTTAAAAGTTTCTACCAAACAGTTACCGGGTAATTTGTGATCGGTGTTGAAAAAGACCCTTTCAAAATGACGTGTTGGATGCTCATTTTATGGAACAACCAGCAACGAGCAACCAGTTATTTAATCATCTGAATGCGGCCATTCCAAATCTTTTGTCCGACTTGCAGGCGATACCAATATACGCCGCTGGCGGCGGTATAGCCATTTTGGCTGCGCCCGTTCCAGCGTTTTTGATGGACGCCTTGCGGCAGCTCGCCGTCTACCAGCGTTTTGACGAGTTGGCCGTTGAGATTGAAGATTTGCAGCTTTACCGGTCCGTTGGTGTGCACTTTAAAACGGAAGGAAGTATTCGGATTGAAAGGATTGGGGTAAACCTGCACGCCTTCGAAATCTTCTTCATTTTTTAACGCCGCGGCTTGATCGCTGCTCGCTTTTGCGGCGCCGCCGAGGGTGAGGAGATGATACCAAACTTCATCGCGCGTTTGGTTGGCTTGGCAAACGAGCAATTGCATGGTGCTCGTGATCGTGTGCGCCGCCACGGAAAAATCGAAAAAGTTGTCGGTATCGTTCCAAAAAACCGTGTCGAT